>NZ_JBFTOJ010000203.1:0-10336 GCF_056397905.1 Stenotrophomonas sp. 05L414_2 | reverse complement strand
GTATGGGGATGGTCGCATTCATCTGAACAACAGATACTTGGATGTGCTTGATTGGGCGGGCGTTTACAACGTACTGGATACGATAATCCACGAAGGCTTCCACTTCACGCGCCCTAGAAATTTGCAAACTCAAGAAAATGGTTGGGATCACGGCTACATTTCGCCGGAGGCAACCAAGCGAGCTCGGGAACAGATCTACAACTATGACAAAGCCCGTAAGGCCACATGTGAGTGCACACAATGAAGTTCTCTATCCATATGGCTTATTCTTGCCTTCTTCTCGTGCTCGGAACGCAGTTAGTCCACGCGCGTGAATTGCATGAATGCATCATCGTTCCGCAGGCAACGATCGTCACCGACATGCCGGCTGGCATGGATGAGTTCGAACAGCGTCTGTGGACAGCAAATACAGGTCAGGTGGTGAGCAAGGGCACCGATACGCTCATTCTGCTTCGCATCTTCTCGGAATCATCAGGCGTGATGGATTCCCAGCAGTACACCAAGATCACCGGCATCCTGACGGGATATACACCGTCCTCTGAAGGGACGCAGGAGGTGGTCGGCGCACGCCTAACCAGTGGTGGTGCGGGCTTCGCGCACAAGGGAGACTACTGGCTGTCCAATGCAGTAACTGTTGAACTCCATCGACCGCACAAGCGCGATAGCCGAATGGAAGTTGAAGTGAAGGCTGTAGGATGGAACAGCTATCGAAAAGAAGACCGACCCTTCGATCTGCAGTTCACTTGCCAAATCAAGGAAATGCCGCTCGAAAGGCTTAGTGCTTGGCAAGGCGGCAACGGCAATCTCTGGCTGTCTTTTGGACCGACCAAGTAGCTGCGAGAGCTTCACCCTCCCCCAAACAACTTCTGCGCGCTCTGGAACAGGATCCAGCTGGTGGCGATGAACTTGTCGCCGCCCTGCGGCCGGTTGCCACGATGGGTGTGGGTGAACGCGGTCGGCGCAATCAACAGGCTGCCGGTGCGCGGTGCGATCTTGCGGCCCTGGAACAGGAACTCGGTTTCGCCTTCGTCGAAGTCGTCGTTGAGGTACAGCGTCCACAGCACGTGCCGGTGCAGCGTCTCGGCCTGCGCGTCCTTCGGGTACAGCTCGCAGTGCCAGTACGGGTAACCGCCCTCGCCCGCCGCATACCACTGCAGGTTGATCGCGCCCGGGCGCAGGCAGGTGCGCGCCAGATCCGCCAGCTGCTCCGGCGCCATGTCGGGGAAATCCTCGGCCGACAGGCGTCGCGGCTGGCCGTTGCTGTCCTGGATCTGCAACATCAACGGCGCGATCAATGCCTGTGGATAACGGCGTAGATAAGTCTGCAGACCCGCAAATACCGCCTGTTGCAGCTGCTGGTCCACATCCTGCCAGCCATCCACGCCGCTGATCCGCAGATCCTTGCTGTGCTTGAGTTCCGGGAACACACCGCTGCCCACTGCGCCGGGTTTCAGGCCCTGGCTTGCACGCATGCGCGCGACGATCGCAGCGCACACGTCGCTGGGGACGGCGTTGTGGATGACCTCGATGAAATCGACCGGGCCCGGCTCGTGCATGCGTGCATTCCTTCGACGGCAAGGGCTTGATGGTGCCGTTTGCAGCTGCAGCTGTCACCCTGCGGTCATGTCATCAATCTGCCATGACCGTTGTAGGGATGGCCGCTGTCAGACGCTCTTCGCGTCATGCTCCTGGTGATAACGCACGGCCTCGGCGACCTCTTCGCGCGAACCGAGGAACACCGGCACGCGCTGGTGCAGCTGGTCGGGTTGCACGTCGATGATGCGCTCGCGACCGGTCCAGGCAGCGCCGCCCGCCTGCTCCACCAGCAGGCCCATCGGGTTGGCTTCGTACATCAGGCGCAGCTTGCCAGCCTTGCCCGGTTCCTTCTTGTCCCACGGGTAGATGAAGATGCCGCCGCGGGTCAGGATGCGATGCACGTCGGCGACCATGCTGGCGATCCAGCGCATGTTGAAGTTCTTGCCGCGCGGCCCTTCCTTGCCGGCCAGCAGATCTTCCACGTAGGCCTGCATCGGCGCTTCCCAGTGCCGCTGGTTGGACATGTTGATGGCGAACTCCTGGGTGGCCGCCGGGATCTGCATGTTCTCGGTGGTCAGCAGGAACTCGCCGGTTTCGCGGTCGAGGGTGAAGGCGTGGGTACCGTGGCCGACGGTCAGCACCAGCTGCGTGCTGGGCCCGTAGATGCAGTAGCCGGCGGCGATCTGCTTGCTGCCCGGCTGCAGGAAGGCGTCATCGCCGGGCAGTTCGACGTTGGTCGGACAACGCAGCACCGAGAAGATGGTGCCGACGGAGACGTTGACGTCGATGTTGGAGCTGCCATCGAGGGGATCGAACAGCAGCAGGAAATCGCCACGCGGGTAGATGTCCGGCACCGGCTGGCTGTGGTCCATCTCCTCCGATGCGCAGGCGGCGAGGTGGCCACCCCAGGCGTTGGCCTCCAGCAGGATCTCGTTGCTGATGACATCCAGCTTCTTCTGCGCTTCGCCCTGCACGTTGCCGGTACCGGCCTCGCCGAGCACGCCACCGAGGGCGCCCTTGCTGACGGCGATGGAGATGCTGGTGCAGGCGCGGGCGACGACCGCGATCAGCTGGCGCAGGTCGGCGTTGATGCGGCCGGCGTGCTGCTGCTGGATCAGGAAGCGGGTCAACGAGGTACGGGACATGGGCGGGCAGGTCTCGGCAACGGGAAAACGCCTATTGTCGCTGGTCTGACTTGCGCGTGGGTGAGCGGGGGTAGGCGTAATCGTTTCCAGAGGCGTTGCGGTCGTGGCGGCTTCCCTTCGTCGAGGCGCAGTGAGCGGGGCACCGTGGCCAAGGCCGTGAGGCGCATGGATGCGCCGATCGAGCCCCCATGAATGGGTTTACGGCGTGTCTTGGCCACGGTGCCCCGCTCACTGCGTTTCAGGGTGTGCCGCGAGCGCGGAGGGTGTGGCAAGGCAGGTGCAAAAACAAAKGCGCCTTTYGGCGCCTTTGTTTCCACAGCTTGCTGGAGCGGTCGATCAGCCCTTGGCGACGGTGGCCACGGCCTTGGCGACGTATTCCAGGTTGTTCTGGTTCAGCGCGGCCACGCAGATGCGGCCGGTGCCGACGGCGTAGATGCCGAACTCGTCGCGCAGGCGCTCGACCTGTTCGCGGCTCAGGCCGGAGTACGAGAACATGCCCGCCTGCTCGTTGATGAAGCCGAACTGCGGGGCGCCGGCGGCGGCCAGCTTCTCGACCAGGCCCTGGCGCAGGGCGTGGATGCGCTCGCGCATCTCGGTCAGCTCCTGCTCCCACATCGCGCGCAGTTCCGGATTGGTCAGCACACCGGCAACCAGTGCAGCACCGTGGGTGGACGGGCTGGAGTAGATCGTGCGGATCACGCGCTTGACCTGCGACTGCACGGCCTTGGCGTCAGCGGCGGTCGGCGCGACCATCGACAGCGCACCGACGCGCTCGCCATACAGCGAGAACGACTTGGAGTACGAGTTGGCGACGATGAAGCTGTCGATGCCGGCCTCGGCGATGATGCGCACCGCGGCACCGTCCTGCTCGATGCCCTTGTCGAAGCCCTGGTAGGCCATGTCGATGAAGGGGAACAGCTGGCGGTCCTTCAGCAGCTGTGCGACCTGCTTCCACTGGCTGACGGTGAGGTCGGCGCCGGTGGGGTTGTGGCAGCAGGCGTGCAGCAGCACCACGGTGCCCGCTTCCAGCTTGCCCAGGTCGGCCAGCAGGCCGTCGAAGTTGACGCCATGGGTGGTCGGGTCGAAGTAGGTGTAATCGACCACCTCGAAACCAGCGGCGCTGAACACGGCGCGGTGGTTTTCCCAGCTCGGGTTGCTGAGTGCGACGGTGGCGTGCGGCAGAAGCTTCTTCAGCACGTCGGCGCCGACGCGCAGCGCACCGCTGCCACCGACGGTCTGGGCGGTGGTGACGCGGCCGGCGGCCAGCAGCGGCGAGTCCTTGCCGAACACCAGCTCACGGGTGGCCTGGGTGTACGCCGGCAGGCCATCGATCGGCAGGTAGCCGCGCGGTTTGGCTTCGTTGGCGAGCTGCTGCTCGATCTGCTTGACGGCGCGCAGCAGCGGAATGCGGCCGCTCTCGTCGTAGTAGATGCCCACACCCAGGTTGACCTTGGTCGGGCGGCTGTCGGCGTTGTACGCCTCGGTCAGGCCCAGGATCGGGTCGCCTGGGACCAGTTCCACGTTTGCAAAGAAGGACACGGCGGTACTCGTTCGGTAGACGGAAAGGGGGAGGAATTGCGCCACGCGGCTTGCGGCCTGTCGGCCGAAACCGACCCATCGTAACAAAGCCTGCCGGGGCTGGCCGCCGCCATCGTCATCCGCCTGCCCGTACCATGGCGTGCGTTGCCGCCCGATCCATCAACCTGAATCATGAATCCCAGCGCACGACGCCAATGCCTGCCGCTTTCCGCCCTGCTGCTGCTGCCTTTGGCGGTGACGGCCGAGCCATTGCCGACCGCCCTGCCGACGGTGCAGGTGCAGGCCGCGCGGGTGCCCGGCGTAGACCCCTTCGCCCTGCCCGCCAGCCTGGATACGGTGTGGATCGACGCCGACCGTACCGGCCCGGGCACGCAGCTGTCCGAGGCGCTGGGCGGAGTGCCGGGCCTGCTGGCCCGGGACCGGCAGAACTTCGCGCAGGACACCCAGCTGTCGATCCGTGGCTTCGGCGCCCGTTCGACCTTTGGTGTGCGCGGGGTGCGGGTGCTGATCGATGGGGTGCCGGCGACCATGCCCGATGGTCAGGGCCAGCTGTCGCACGCCAGCCTGCTCGGTGCCGAGCGCATCGAGGTGCTGCGCGGGCCGTTCTCGGCCCTGTATGGAAATTCGTCCSGGGGCGTGCTGCAGGTGTGGAGCGCGCAGGGCCAGGCCGGTGACCCGTGGCGGGTGCGGGTGAGTGCCGGTGCCGACAACACGCTCAGCGTCGGCGCGCAGCTGCGCGGGGCGGGCCCTGGCGTCGACTACAACGTGGCCGCCAACCATTTCAGCACCGATGGCTGGCGTGACCACAGCCGCGCGCGGCGTGAATCGCTCAACGCGCGCCTTGGCACCGAGCTCGCTGGCGGCCGCCTGGAGTTGCTGCTCAATGCGCTGCACGCGCCCAACGCGCAGGACCCGCTGGGCCTGACCCGCGCGCAGGTGGCGGCCGATCCACGCCAGGCCACGGCGGTGGCTGAGCAGTACAACACCCGCAAATCGGTGCGCCAGCAGCAGGCAGGCCTGCGCTGGACCCGTGAAGCCGGTGCGCAGCGCTGGCAGCTGATGGGCTATGCCGGGCAGCGCGCGGTGACCCAGTACCTGCCGATTCCGCCGGGACCGCAGGCCAACCCATTGCATGCCGGTGGCGTGATCGACCTGGACGGCGGTTATGGCGGGTTGGACGCGCGCTGGGGCTGGAACGGCGATCTGTGGGGGCGCCCGCTGGACCTGGTGGTGGGCGTGAATGCCGATCGCCAGCGCCAGCACCGCACCGGCTACGAGAACTTCGTCGGCACCACCGTGGGGGTACGCGGCCGCCTGCGTCGCGACCAGATCGACATCGTGCAGAACGTGGACCAGTTCGCCCAGGCGTGGTGGCAATGGAGCCCGCGCTGGTCGCTGCTGGCCGGGGTGCGCCACAGCGCGGTGCGCTTCGAATCGGATGATCGCTACATCGTCGGGCGCAACCCGGACGACAGTGGCCGCCGTCGCTACCAGGCCACCACGCCAGTGGCGGGTGTCAGCTTCGAGGCAAGCCCGCAGTGGCGCCTGCACGCGGCGATCGGGCGTGGCTTTGAAACCCCGACGTTCAACGAGCTGGGCTACCGCGCCGACGGCCAGGCCGGGCTGGCGCTGGATCTGGCGGCCGCCCGCAGCCGCAGCGTGGAAGTGGGCAGCAAATGGCATGCGCAGGATGGAAGACAGCTCGATATCAGCCTGTTCCGTGCAGATACCGACGATGAGCTGGCCGTTGCCAGCAACACCAACGGCCGCAGCACGTACCGCAACATCGGCCGTACCCGCCGCCAGGGTGTGGAGCTGCAGTACCGGCAGCCGTTGGCCGAGCAGTTGGAGCTGCAGCTGGCCTGGACCTGGCTGCAGGCGCAGGTGCGTTCGCCCTATCTGGCCTGTGCGGCCAGCAACTGCGCAGTGCCCGACACCGTGGTTGCCGCTGGCAGCCGCCTGCCCGGCGTGCCCCGGCAGCAGGCGTATGCCCGCCTGCAGTGGTCGCCGGGGCAGTGGCAGTGGGCGCTGGAAGCGGCCGCCAGCAGCGACGTGGTGGTGAATGACATCGCCACCGAGCGCGCAGCGGGATACGCGCTGCTGAACCTGGGCGCGGACGTGACGGATCCGCCGGGCATGGCCCGGCGCTACCGATCAATCCGGGGCCTTGGCGGGCACGAACGGCGAGGTTGGATCGCTGGCCGGGAAGGTCTCTTCCAGCGCCTCGTCCTGGTTGTCGCTGGCGTGCTGCTTGCGCTCGCGCCGCTTCAGCGGACTTTCCTGGCCACCGCGATTGCGGTCACCGCAGTCCTTGCGGTCCTGTGCGGCCTGTTCAGGCCGGCGCACGACGGGCAGTACGCCCTCGTCCGGTGTCGACATGCCGGCGCCACGGTCCTCGGCGTCGGCCAGATCGTGTTTGCCGCGCTGCTCGCCCGGCTCGGGGGTGTGGTTCTCACGCAGGGGGTCACGGGTGGTGGTCATGGGGCGTTCCTCCGGTAGGCCTCCACTAGAGCGCGGACGAAGTAAAGCCACTGCGAACCTGGCGTCATGAACATCTTTGTCACGACTGGATAACGGCGGCGCGCGTATTCCTGCCCACCCGCCCTGCTGCAGGAGCCGGCCATGCCCCGTCTTGAACGCCCCGCCCCGTCCGTGTTCAACGCCCTGCTGGATCCGCTTGGCCAGCGCAGCACGCAGCGCCGGACGCGCCGCCTGGAGGATCCGCAGGCGGTGGCGCAGGATTACCTGCAGTACATGCTGAGCGACTACGAGGAACGCCGCGGGCAGGGGCATCGCAACTGGCGCGATCTGTGCCCGGTGTACGCCTTCGCGCTGACCACCCACGCCGCTGACTGGCCGCGTGGYGGCGAGGCCGATACCAGTGGCGAACTGGCCGAGCACTGGGACCAGATGCGCGGACAGTCGCGCCTGAACTGGGCACAGGCGCAGCCGGTGGTGGAAGATGCCTGGCGCGCGCTGGACCATATCCCGGCCGCTGCGGTGAGGCCGCTGCTGCAGTAGTGCCGGTCGCTGGCAGGCATCGCCAGGATTCAAGGAGCTGCCGGCCAGCGGCCGGCACTACCGCATGGTCTGCACGTGGCCGACACGGTTGTTTCACGGTAGCCGGCTGAAGCTGGCTACCCCTGCTGAAACACAGGTGCGCATCATGGCCCGCCCGATCTGGACCGGTACGCTTTCCTTCGGCCTGCTCAACGTACCGGTCTCGCTGATGTCCGGCGAGCGCAAGGTCGACCTGCACTTCCGCATGCTGGATTCGCGCGATCGCAAACCGATCCGCTTCGAACGGGTCAACGCCGACACCGGCGAGGAAGTGCCGTGGAAGGACATCGTCAAAGCCTACGAGTACGACAAGGGCAGCTACGTCGTGCTGGAGGAAGACGATATCCGTTCGGCGGCGCCGGAAAGCCATGAAACGGTGGAGGTGGAAACCTTTGTCGACGCCAGCCAGATCGACCCGCGTTACTACGAGAAGCCCTATCTGCTGGTGCCGGGTAAAAAGGCCGAGAAAGGCTACGTGCTGCTTCGGGAAACGCTGCGCAGCACTGGCAAGGTCGGTATCGCCCGGGTGGTGGTGCGCACGCGCGAGTACCTGTGCGCGGTGATGCCCAACGATGACGCGCTGGTGCTGATGATCCTGCGCTATCCGCAGGAACTGGTCGAGCCTGACGACTACAAGCTGCCCAGTGGAAAGCTTGCCGATTACCGCATCACCAGCAAGGAAACGGCGATGGCCGAGCAGTTGATCGAGTCGATGGCCGGTGACTGGGATCCTTCGCAGTACCACGATGAATTCCGCGAACGCCTGCAGCAGGTGCTGAACAAGCGCATCAAGTCCAAGGGCGGCACCACCCAGGTGGAGGACGAGCCGGCACCGCGCGAGGACGCAACCACCAACGTGGTGGACTTCATGGCGCTGCTGCAGAAGAGCCTGGATGCCAACAAGCGCACGCCGGCGAAGAAGGCGGCCGCGCGCAAGGCTCCAGCCAAGAAAGCAGCGGCGAAGAAGGCACCGGCAAAAAAGGCCGCCAAGAAGGCGGCAAAGAAAACCCCTGCGCGACGCAAGGCGGGTTGAGCCATGTCGTTGCATCAGTACCGCCGCAAGCGTCGGCTGGGCGGGGGGAGCGGACAGACCCCGGAGCCGGACGATGCACCGGCACAGGGCAATCCGAAGCGGCGGCCGATCTTCGTGGTCCAACTGCACCACGCCAGCAGCCGCCACTACGATTTCCGCCTGGAAATGGATGGCGTGCTGAAAAGCTGGGCGGTGCCGAAGGGGCCGTCGCTGCGGGTGGGTGAGAAGCGCTTGGCGGTGGAGGTGGAAGACCATCCCCTGTCCTATGCCGGCTTCGAAGGTGATATTCCGGAAGGCCATTACGGCGCCGGCCACGTCGATGTGTTCGACCACGGCAGCTGGGCCTGCGAAGGTGATCCGCTGCAAGCACTGGCGGCGGGCAAGATCGACTTCTTGCTGCACGGGCAGCGCCTGGCCGGTGGCTGGAAACTGGTACGCACGGCGATGAAGGGCCGCCAGGTGCAGTGGCTGCTGATCAAGCGCGATGACGCGCAGGCACGGGATGCGGAGGCGGACGATCTGCTGCACACGCCAGCGCGAACATCCGCAAAGAGGTCCCGGGTTTCAGCGAAGAAGACGGCTCCAGCGCCACGTGCCGCACACCCACGCAAGGCCGATGCACGCTGGCATGCGCGCGCGCTGCAGCTGGACGGGGCGCGCGACAGAAGCTACCCGCACCARTTCAAGCCACAGCTCACCGATCACCGCGACACCGCGCCCGATGGCGAGCGTTGGCTGCATGAGATCAAGTGGGATGGTTACCGGTTGCTGGCCGATCTGCACGAAGGTGAGGTGACGCTGCGCTCGCGCAATGGCCTGGACTGGACTGCCGATTTTCCCGAAGTGGTGCAGGCGCTGCAGGCGCTGCCGGTGCGCGATGCGCGTCTGGACGGGGAACTGGTGGTGCTGGACGACAACGGCCGCAGCGACTTCGCCGCGCTGCAGCGGGTGATCGACGGCAGCTCGAAACAACCGCTGCGCTACATCGTGTTCGACCTGCCGGGCGTGGCCGGGGTCGACATCAGCCGTGCGCCGCTGCTGCAACGCAAGGCACTGCTGAAGGAACTGATCGGCGATGCAGTTGGCACGCTGGCCTTCAGCGAGCACGTCATCGACCACGGCCCTGCCGTGTTCGAAGCCAGCGGCAAGGCGGGCTTCGAAGGCATCGTCAGCAAGCAGGTCGATGCGCCTTACGTGAACACCCGCGCACGCAGCTGGGTGAAAGTGAAGCACGAGGACACCGATGAATTCCTGATCATCGGCCACACCGCACCCAAAGGCTCGCGGGTGGGATTTGGTTCGCTGCTGCTGGCCACGCCGGAAAAGGGCGGCCTGCGCTATGTCGGCCGCGTCGGTACCGGCTTCGACGATGAGGGGCTGCGCGCGCTGGCGGCCGCGCTCGCGCCGCTGGCGGTGAAGGAGGCGGTGCTGGAGCTGCCGGCGCACGTGCCGTTGCGTGCGGCCAGCGTGCGCTGGGTCAAGCCGGTAACGGTGGCCGAGGTCGCGTTCCGCGGCTGGGGCAAGGAAGGGTTGCTGCGCCAGGCCAGCTTCAAGCGGCTGCGCAGTGACAAGAAGAAGGAGGACCTGGCGATGAGTGCAACACCGGCCGATGACGGCGACGACGTTGCCATTACCCATCCCGAGCGCATGGTGTTTGCGAAGAAGAAACTCAGCAAGGGTGATGTCGCCGACTACTACCGGCAGATGGCACGCTGGATCCTGCCGGAAATCAGTGGGCGACCGCTGTCGCTGCTGCGCTGTCCCGACGGCGTCGGCAAGGCCTGCTTCTTCCAGAAGCACCATGGCCAGGGCCTGGGTGATGCGGTGCATGCGGTGCCGCTGCAGCAGAAGAGCGGGCGCGAGGACTACGTCTATATCGATGACGAACGCGGCCTGCTGCAGCTGGTGCAGATGAACACCCTGGAACTGCATCCGTGGGGCGCGACGGTGGCCGATCCCGAACATCCCGACCGGCTGGTGTTCGATCTTGATCCGGGTGAGGGCGTGAGCTGGGCCGCTTCAC
>NZ_JBFTOJ010000202.1:0-6533 GCF_056397905.1 Stenotrophomonas sp. 05L414_2 | reverse complement strand
CGGCCGAGCTTGCCCAGCGACTCACGGTCGGCTTCGCGGGCCAGGCCGATGACGATGTCGCGCGCCTGCGGACCCTGCACAGCGAGGATCGCCAGGTCTGGACGCTGTTCGACCGAGACGTTGAACGGCGCAGCCTGCTCGCGCAGCCACGCCAGATCCTTCTCGCGGGTGGAGGCGTTGACCACCATGCGGAAGAAGTCGTCGCCCAGGTAATAGACGATCAGGTCGTCGATGACGCCGCCCTGCGGATTCAGCATGCACGAGTACAACGCCTTGCCGGTGGCCTTGAGCTTGTCGACCGAGTTGGCCAGCAGGCGGCGCAGGAACGGCTTGACCTGGTCGCCGCGCAGGTCGACCACGGTCATGTGGCTGACGTCGAACACRCCCGACTCACGACGCACCAGGTGGTGCTCGTCCAGCTGCGAGCCGTAGTGGATGGGCATGTCCCAACCCCCGAAATCGACCATCTTGGCGCCAAGGGCGCGGTGGGTATCGTTGAGCAGCGTCTTCTGGGTCATGACCGGGTCCGGCAGCAGAGGAAACAAGAACGCGCATTATCCCAGATCGGTCGGCCGCAGGTCGCGCCGCAGCGCAGCGGGGGGATGTTGGCCGGCCTGCGGCCGGCGGGCGCTTTCTACAAGCCAGGCAACGGCAACGGCCAAAGCGTATCGGCTCGGCGACGTCTGTGGGCTGGTGGGGCGATGTGGGGTTGCGGGACGCGCCGCAAGTACGTCCGTGTAGGCTCGTAGGCGCCATCCATGGCGCCTGCGGTCCCTCCACCCCACACCGCCCCACCCCGACAGGTTCCCGATGACGGGACGGAAGGCAAGAGCGGTTGTGGATGTCGATACATATATGGAGAGAAGTGTCGAAGCCATTGCCTGCGGAAAGGGATCCGACCCCGGGCACACAGAGCGCAGCGACCGGCGGGGGTGTCCGCGGCATGGATGCCGCGGCCAAGCCTACAAGGACGTACTTGCGGCGCCCCCTGCACAGCCCACCCGCCCGACCCAACCCAGCATCTGCTTTCAGCGACCACACACGAGGGGCTGCGCCGTTGGCTGGAAACCCTAGGCGACCGCCTCGACCACCAGCGCACTGCCCTGCACCGCCACCACCCGCACCAGCGTGCCGGCCGGCAGCTCCGGCCCACTCACCTGCCACGACGCGTCGTCGATGCTGACCCTGCCCTGCCCGGCAACGATGGCCTGCTGCAAGGGCACCACCCGCCCGACCAGTTGTTCAGCGCGGCGGTTCAGCAGCGGCGCGTCACTCTGCCGCGCGCGCGGCTTGCCCCAGTGCCGGTAGCACTGGATCGACAGCACGCTCAGCACCACGAAAGCGACCACCTGCCACAGCACCGGGATATCGGCGAACACCGCTACCAGCGCGAACACCGCCGCCGCACCGATGCCGATCCACAGCATGAACGCGCCGGGCGCCAGCGCTTCGGCGGCGAACAGCAGCAAGGCCAACGCACCCCAGGCAACGACTTCCCAGCGCATGTCAGCCTCCGATCGGTGGCGGCCGCTTTGCCGGCGGCCGGGTTTCCTGGTTGGACAGGGCCTGCTTGGCCAGCTCGGCCACGCCGGCGATCGAACCAATCACTCCGCTGGCCTCCATCGGCATCAGCACCAGCTTCTGGTTCGGCGACGTGGCCAGTTCCTTGAACGCTTCCACATACTTCTGGGCGATGAAGTAGTTGATGGCCTGGACGTCGCCGTCGGCGATCGCCGCCGACACCACCTGGGTCGCCTTGGCTTCGGCTTCGGCCAGGCGCTCGCGTGCTTCGGCGTCGCGGAATGCGGCCTCGCGCCGCCCCTCCGCCTCCAGCACCGTAGCCTGCTTCTCGCCTTCGGCACGCAGGATCTCAGACTGCCGCGAACCTTCCGCCTCGAGGATCTGCGCGCGCTTCTCGCGCTCGGCCTTCATCTGCCGTGCCATCGCATCGAGCAGGTCGCGCGGCGGCTGGATGTCGCGGATCTCGATGCGGTTGACCTTCACGCCCCACGGGTTGGTCGCATGATCGACCACGCTGAGCAGCTTGGCGTTGATCACCTCGCGCTGGCTGAGCGATTCATCCAGGTCCATCGAGCCGATCACGGTACGGATGTTGGTCTGCACCAGGGCGATCATCGCCACTTCCAGCACCGATACCTCGTAGGCGGCCTTGGCCGCGTCCAGTACCTGGAAGAACACCACGCCATCGACGCGCACGGCGGCGTTGTCCTTGGTGATCACTTCCTGGCCGGGCACGTCCAGCACCTGTTCCATCATGTTCACCTTGCGCCCCACCCCGTAGACGATCGGGATCAGGAAATGCAGGCCGGGCGACATGGTGTGGGTGTAACGGCCGAACCGCTCGACGGTCCATTCATAGCCCTGTGGCACCATCCGCACTGCCTTGAACAGGATGACCACGGCCACGAAGGCCAGCACCGCGCTGAAGAACATGGTCGGGAACATCGCGCTTTCCTTATGGGAGACGTCCGGAGCCCAGCATAGCGCGCGGATGCAGGCGGTGCGGGTACCGCACGTTCCAGCCGAAAGCAGCCGAGCGTGGCCCGGCGCTGCAGGATGAACCCGCTCAGATCCGGGTCGTGGCCAGGAAGCGCTCGCGGTCCTGCTGGGTCTGCCGGCGGATCTCGGCCAGCGCCTGGCTTTCGGTCGCCTCCAGCATCGCCTCGAACAGGCGCTGGAAGTGATGGCGCATCGCATTGCGTGCAGCGACGGGATCGCGCGCGCGCAGCCCCTCGAAGATCGCCATGTGCTCGTCGGCGCGGCTGGCACCATCGTCATGGCACACCCGTGCGTAGACCTCGGTCACCCGCGGCAGCTCGCTGCGCATGCGCCAGATCTGCTGCACGAAATACTCGACCACCGGGTTGCCCGAGAGGCGGGCGATGGCCAGGTGGAAGCGGCGGTCGTAGTCGCCGGCCTCTTCATCGGTAAGGTCACGACGGCACAGCGCTTCAGCCAGCACCTGCAGCTCGGCGATGCCGGCCTCATCGATATTGCTTGCCGCCAGCGCTGCAGCTTCCGCTTCGAACACGGCACGCGCCGCGGTCAGGTCGAAGGCGCTGATATCGGGCAGCCCGCCGGCAGCCTGGGCCGGGCGCGGCTTCACATAGACGCCCGAACCGATACGGATCGCGATCCAGCCCYGCGCTTCCAGGGCGATTTCCGCCTCACGGATGGTGACCCGGCTGACGCCGAAGCGTTCGGCAAGTTCACGTTCGCCCGGCAGGCGCGAACCCGACGGATATTCGCCATCCTCGATCAGCTTGCGGAGCTTGGCGGCGATGGTCTGGTAGAGACGGTTGGCGGACATGCGGCTGACCCTTGGCGGTTCCCTCCGGGCCCGTCCCCGGCCACCGGGCACGGTGCGGGTCCGGTTGGAGCGACGGCGCGACCATTGGCCGCGCCGCCCTGTTCAGAACTTGTATCGTACACCGAAATACGCGCGCCGCCCGTAGCTCACCACCTCGCGGAAATTCCCGTAAAGCGGCTGGTACGCCACGCGTGGCTCGTCGGTCAGGTTCATCAGTTCCAGCGACAGCGACAGCTGCTTGTTCACCCGGTAACGCAGGCGCAGGTCGACGCTGGTGTTGTCATCGTAGTAGCGGTTCTGCTGCGCCGTGTTGCCGGTGAAGTCCTGGTAATAGTGCGAACGGAACTTGCCGATGGCCTGGATGTTGAAGCGGCCCACATCCCAGTAGAGGGAACCGGACAGCACATGCCGCGAGAAGCCGCTCAGGCCGGCCGGCGGAACGATGGCCGGAATGATCGATCCATCGGCGGCCAACTGCTCGCCCAACCGCGAATCCTGCGTCTGGTAGTCGGCGTCGGCATAGTTGTAGCTGACCTTGAAGCCGAGGCCATCGAACGGCTTGGGCAGGTACGAGAACCGGTGGGTGGCACTGAGCTCGATACCGGTCAGGGTGCTGTCTTCATCGGTGGTCACCTGCTGGCGCACCGGCACGGTCACCGTCTGTCCGTTGAGGGTGTAGGTCTCCGGCACCAGCGCGGTGGCGGTGCCGCCGTTGAACTGCTTCCAGTACACCGCACCGGCCAGCAGCGTATCCGGGTTCGCATACCACTCAAGCGAGACATCGCCGTTCCAGGACATAAGCGGCTGCGCAGCCGGATTGCCGCTGGCACTGATGTCGTCCAGCGCGTCGGCCAGGCCCGTATAGGTGGCATCGCTGCTGACATTGATGGTTCGCCCGGCACCGAGTGCGGCGATATCCGGGCGTGACATCGCCCGGTACGCGCCCAACCGCAGCAACAGGTCCGGCTTCAGCTCGAATGCGGCATTCAGGCTTGGCAGCAGCTTGTCGTTGCCAGCCTTGAACACCTGGGTGGTGAAATCACCAGTGGGTTGCAGGCGGATCGTGCCGTCGCCGTTGTCGATGACCGCCAGGTCGGTGCGCACGCCTTCCGAACGCACGTCGGTCTTGACCCAGCGCAGGCCGACATTGCCGGTGACCGGCAGGCCGAACAGCGTGCTGCTGAATTCACCCATCAGGTACAGCGCGCGGGTTGTCTCGGTCACATCGACGTTGTTCGGGTCCTGGAAGTCCGGGTCCAGGCCACTGTCGCTGGTGCCGCGGAAGGACGCGTAGAGGCAGCTCGGATCGAAGTACGCCCACGAGGAGATCGTATTGCCGCTGGCCGCATCCATGAAATCGTCCTGCGGGAACGGTGCACGGCAGGCACGGTTGGCGGCAATGATCTTCGCCTTGTCGGCCGCTACGCGCTGGTCGTAGTCGGTCACCAGGGTGTTGTYGCGCAGCCGGTAGTCGGCCTGGCTGGCGCGCACGCCGCCCTTGATGCGGGTGAAGAAACCGGACTCGGGCATGAAGCTGGCATCGAAGCGGCCGGCCTTGATCTTGTGGTCGTTCTCGGTCGCGCTGGAGGTCACCCGCGCCGCGCCGGTGTAGGCGTCCCAGTTGTTCGGGTCGAAGTTCGGCGCCAGCGCCACGCTCGGCACCTCGCCATGCCAGTCCCAGTCGTAGTCGACATAGCCGGTGGCGCCGCTGCTGATGCCCGGCACGATGGCATTGTTGACGTCGCGCTGGTTGGCGCGCAGCCGGGTCATGCGCTCGCTGTCCAGGCGGTTGGTATGCGAATAGGAAAGATCGGTGGACAGCTCCCAGACCGGGCTGGGGCGCAGGATCAGATTGAGGCCACCACCGGTGTATTCCTCGCCGCGCCAATAGCGGTTGGAGGTCGAATCGATGGAAGTGCTGCCATGCAGGTGGCGGACGATGCCGTCCTCGTCCACCTCGCGCTGGGTGATGCCGCGTCGTGCATTGGACAGGCTCAGGTCGCTGCGGTCCTCGTCCCAGTTGCGCTCGGTATGTTCGAAATCGAGGTTGACCTCGACCACGTCGTTGGGCCGCCATTGGATCGCCGCGAATTCGCTCTGGCGATCATTGCGCTCCTGCTTCAGGCGATAGATGCGGCTGCTTGGCACCAGGTAGTACGGCGCGCCGTTGGCGATGGCCTGGGCGCTGACTTCATTGCAGTTGGCATTGGCCACGTTCTGCCTGCCATCGCAGGCATACCAGGTGGAGCCGCTGGTGATGCTCTCCTCCGGATCGGTGCCCTCCAGCCGCTGGATGCCCAGCGAGATGCCGAGCTTCTGGCCGTTGCCGAATTCGAACTGGTCGATGTAGCTGGCGGTACCGCGATAGCCGATGCCATCGTCGTCGCGGTACTTCTTGTCATACTCGGCCCAGCTGCCGCGCAGATCGATCTGCGCCGAGCGCTTGCCGTACTCCAGCGGCTTGACCGTCTCCAGCCCGATGGTCCCGGCGACACCGCCTTCGATGATGTCGGCACGCTGGGTCTTGTAGATCGCCACCGTATTGATCAGCTCGGCCGGGAACATGTTGAAGTTCACCGAGCGGTCGCCGCTGCCGTTGGTGATCTCGCGGCCGTTGAAATTGGTGCTGCTGAGGAAGGCGCCGAGACCACGGATCGAGATTTCCGATGCGCCGGTCTTGTCGCGGGTCGAGGCGGCACCGGTCAGCGTTTCGATCGCATCGGCCAGTGATGGCGCGGGCAGGTCGCCGATGTCGTCGGCCGACAACACATCGGCGATCACCGTGTCGTCGCGCTTCTTGTTGATCGAGCTCTGCATCGATTCGCGGATGCCCGTGACCTGGACCTGGTCCAGGGTGGTGGCGTCCTGCCCGGAACCGCTGCCGGCAGACTGCGCCTGCACGGCCGGCGAAGCCGCCAGCGCAGCGAGCAGTGCCACGATCAGCGGTGTGGGTGACAACGGTGTACGACGTACAACTCCGGCTGGTTGCCGCATGGTTTTCCTCCTCCCAAAGGATCGCCCGGACGGTAGGCGTGGGACGCAGCTTCGACACGCCGACACAGAAATGTCAACCAACTGGACTGGATTTTTCGTAATACCTTTGATTCAGACCGGTTGCCCGGCATTTCATGTGCTGATGCAGCATGACTTTGCGCGCAACGTGGCTTACAACACACCTACCAAGTGGTATGCACACCCACTC
>NZ_JBFTOJ010000201.1:0-6583 GCF_056397905.1 Stenotrophomonas sp. 05L414_2 | reverse complement strand
CGTCTGGATAGCTGTGCTCATAGGTGTCGAAGGTGTTGGGATCGATGCCCTTGTGATCGCGCAGCCACTTGCAGAACAGCCGGCCCTCGGAGATGTCCGGCACCAGCTCCTGCGGCAGCGTATAGCCCGCCTGCTCCAGTGGCGCGATCAGGTTCAGGGTCAGCTCGTTCAACATCGAGAAATGCGTGTAGGGCACTTTCGAGCGGTTCTGCATGTAGCGCTCGATGTGGGCGGGCATGACGGCGTTCGCCCGGCCCTGCTGCCATTCCACCACCCATTGCGACACCTTCACCGCGAATTTGCGTGACAACCATTGGCCGAGATTGATGGCAAGGTAAGGGTGGATCCAGGTGCCCTGCATCGCCGCATTGCCCCCGGACACCACATGGATGAGCTGGTCCTCCGGGAGGCCGGTCTGCAGGGTCAGCTCCTCGATGAACTCACCGGTGGATTTCAGCGACCGATAGTCCGACCAGCGCTTGCCCACTGACTGGCAGAGCGCCGTCGCGCTGATGTAGCCGTCGCGTACCCGTTGCGGGATTACGTTGCCTTCCTCCATGCGTGGGATCAGGGTCATTTGCTGCATGCGTCGCCTCATGCCGTTATGGGCCTGAAAGAGTAGGCAATGCAGTCGCACGGGGTCTGTAGGAATGGTTGCGTTTGTCTGGTTCTCTGAGGCAGCAGCAGCCGAGCGTGGCTCGGCTCTACACAAGCTACCCCACGCCAGCGTATGGTTAGGTCGGTTTCCCCGGATACGTCGTGCATGTCCGATCCTGTCACTGYAACCGAACTGGCACCGCGCATCGCCGAGGCCATCCGCGATGGTTTCGAGCAGTATCACGCCCGCTTTGCCGCGATCACGGCGCGTGCCCGGCTGCGTTTCCAGCAGCGCGACTGGGCGGCGGCGCGCCACGATGCGGTGGAGCGCATCGCCCTGTACGACCAGTGCATCGCCGAGCAGATGGATGCGCTGCGGCGGCTGGCCGGTGACGCCATCAGCGAACGCGCGCTGTGGCTGCAGGTGCACGCGCACTTCAGTGCCCTGCTGCAGGGCCTGATCGACGCCGAGCTCTACAAGACCTTCTACAACACGTTGTCGCGACGGCTGTTCGCCATCCGCGGTGTGGACCCGGAAGTGGAGTTCATCGCCTTCGATGTCGAGCCCTCCGATGCGATCACCCATCCGGTGGCGCGCCACACCTACGCGGTCTCGCCGACGCGGCCGGTAGAGGCGCTGCAACGGGTGCTGGCCGACTACCGCTTCGATGTTCCGTATGCGCACCAGTTGCGCTGTGCCGCCGCCATCGCCGTGCGCCTGCAGGACGATCTGGCGCACTGGGGCGACACGCCGGTACGCAGCATCGAACTGCTCGATACCGTGTTCTACCGCGAGCGTCGCGCCTATCTGGTCGGGCGCGTGTTCGGTGAACACCGTTTCTCGCCGTGCGTGATCGCGCTGGTCAACGACGACCAGGGCCTGCGCGCCGATGCCGTGCTGACCCGGCGTCGCGATGTGGCCCATCTGTTCGGCGTGTCGCGCAGCTATTTCCAGGCTGACCTGGGTACGGTTGGCGATGCGGTGGTGTTCCTGCGCAGCCTGCTGCCGGGCAAGCCGATCGACGAGATCTATACCGTGCTCGGACGCGCCAAACAGGGCAAGACCGAGCGCTACCGGACGTTCTTCCGCCACTTCAATGAACACCCGAACGAGCGTCTGGCGCATGCCGAAGGCACGCCGGGCATGGTCATGGCGGTGTTCACCCTGCCCAGCTACCCGCTGGTGTTCAAGCTGATCCGTGATCGTTTCGCTTGGCCCAAGACGATGTCGCGGCAGCAGGTGGAGGAGAAGTACGCCCTGGTGTTCAACCTCGACCGTGTCGGTCGCCTGCTTGACGCACAGCCCTACCGGCATCTGCGTTTCCCGCGCGAACGCTTCGCCCCGGTGCTGCTGGACGAGCTGCTGCAGCAGTGCGCGCAGAGCGTGCGCGTGGATGGCGACGAGGTGGAGATCGCGTTGTGCTACGTGCAGCGTCGCTTCCGGCCATTGAATCTCTATCTGCGCGAACAGGCTGGCGAGGCCGTGCGCGCAGCGGTACTCGACTACGCGCAGGCGATCACCGACATGGCGCGCAACAACATCTTCCCCGGTGACATGCTGCCGAAGAACTTCGGCGTGTCGCGCCACGGCCGTGCCGTGTTCTACGACTACGACGAGTTGTGCCTGGTCAGCGACTGCGTATTCCGGGCCTGGCCCAAGCCAGGCTCTCCGGAAGAAGCGATGGCCGATGAGCCCTGGTTCCATGTCGGTCCGCGCGATGTTTTCCCCGAGCGGTTCGGGCCGTTCATGGGCTTGCCGGCGCAGGAACTGGCAGCGGTGCGCGAGCACTATCGTCATCTGTTCGATCCTGCCTGGTGGCAGGGGCTACAGGCGCGCTTTGCGGCGGGCGATTATCCGGACACGCCACCGTATTCGGCTGCGCAGCGGTTGGCGTGATTGGCCGCGCCGACTGCGAGGAACTCGGGTAATCTCGGCACTTTCATCACCAAGGATCGGCAATGATGCGTTCTCCCCTGTTTCTCGCCTTCGCGCTTGCGATCGGCTCGGCTGGCGCCCTGCTCAGCACCGATGCGGCAGCGCAGAGCACACGCGCGGTGCGTGCCACCGCCGAAGCCAGCATGGTCTTGACCGGCAACATCGATGTCGCTGCAGATGGTGCGGTCAGTGGCCTTGTGCTGGACCAGCAGGTGTCGATCGCACCGGCCATCGCCGCGTTCGTGGATGGCACGATCCGCAGGTGGCAGTTTGAACCTACCCTGGTGGACGGAAAGCCGGTGGCGAAACATGCACCGTTGCGTGTACGTCTGCTTGGCAGGCCCGGCGTCGATGRCAGCACGGAAGTGCGCATGACCAGCGTGGATTTCAGCGAGTATGACGACAAGGCCACCGACGCAGTGACCGGAAACCAGATGAGGCCTCCGCGCTATCCGGAGGCGGCATTCCGCGTCGGCGCACAGGGCGAGGTGATGCTGCTGGTCAAGGTCGAGCGTGATGGTGTGGTTGCCGACGTCATCGCCGAACAGGTGAACATGGGCGTGGTGGCACCCGAGCACGCGATGCAGAAGATGCGCGACATGCTGGCCAAGGCCAGCATCAGCGAGGCCCGCAAGTGGACGTTCACTCCGCCGACCTCCGGCGGGGACAAAGGCCTGGCGTTCTGGACCGTGCGCGTGCCGGTCACCTTCGCGCTGAACGACAAGGGCAGCAGGCAACCCCCCACTCCTTACGGCCGCTGGCAGGCCTACATTCCCGGCCCCCGCCAGCAGGCCCCGTGGCGCACCACCGACGATGCCGCGCAGGTCGGTACCGATCTGTTGCCGGCCGGTGGCGTCTACATGGTCGATAGCGCTACCCGCGGGCTGCGTCTGTTGACTCCGCTTGCCGAGCAATGATGCCGGTCAACCGCCCCCACGTTTCATCGGCCCCTGCCCGGGGGTCAGACTTCATCATCT
Organism: Stenotrophomonas sp. 05L414_2; assembly: GCF_056397905.1. Lineage (NCBI taxonomy): Bacteria > Pseudomonadati > Pseudomonadota > Gammaproteobacteria > Lysobacterales > Lysobacteraceae > Stenotrophomonas > Stenotrophomonas sp. 05L414_2. The sequence goes on along the minus strand of NZ_JBFTOJ010000201.1, from coordinate 3,073 downwards.
TCATGCACAAGGAGTGGCTGTGATGCGTTCTTCTCTTTTCCTGGCACTGGCCCTTGCGGTGTCTGGCGGTGCCGCCCTGATCGATACCGCCGATGCRCAGACCGCGCGCGAGGTACGCAGGCAGGCCGAGGCCAGCATGACCCTTGGTGGCGTCATCGACATCGGCCGCGAAGGCCAGGTTGAAGGGTTCCAGCTCGATCGTCGCGAGAAGATCGACGCGGGTATTGCCGATTTCGTGGACAAGGCCGTGCAGGGCTGGCGTTTCGACCCGGTGCTGGTCAATGGCGCGCCCGTGCAGGCACGCACTGCGGTGCGCCTGCGGCTGATGGCCGACAATGCTGCCGAGGGCACCATGCGGGTCCGCCTGGTCGATGCCAATTTCAGCAAGGTGGATGGCGAGCGTGAGGTCGGCACCGACAGGGTGACCAGCAATGCACTGCGGGGACCGGATTACCCACCGCAGGCGGTGACCATGCAGGGGGAGGGCACGGTCATGCTGATGGTCAAGGTCGGCCGCGATGGCAGGGTGGCTGATGTGATTGCCGAGCAGACCAATCTGACCGTGATTGGTACCGCGCGCGCGATGAACCAGCTGCGCGATATCCTGGCCAAGGCCAGCGTCAATAGCGCCAAGCGTTGGACGTTCAACCCGCCCACAACCGGCGAGGACAAGGATCGCGAGTTCTGGACCGTGCGCGTACCGGTGCGCTTCGCCTTCCAGGATTCGCGTGAGCGTTACGGCCGCTGGACCGCGTACATTCCCGGCCCGCGCCAGCAGGCGCCGTGGAAGACCGGTGAGGAAACCCTGGCCGCCGGAAGCGATCTGCTGCCCGAAGGCGGTGTGTACATGGTCGGTCGTGCGCAGGAAGGCCCGCGCCTGCTCACCCCGCTGGGCTGATGCGTCATTGCGGGATGCGCCGGGCCTGCCCCGGTGCATCCCGCTTGAATCGATGTGCTCAATCGGCGTGCGGGTACACCACCACCCGGTTGCGGCCCTGTTCCTTGGCCAGGTACAGGGCCTTGTCGGCCAAGCGCAGTGCCTGTTCCGGATCGGTATGGAAACTGGGGAAGTGGGCCACTCCCAGTGACACGGTGATGGTGCCCACCGGAGCGAACGGTTCGTCGGCGATGGCCTGGCGCAGGCGCTCGCCGGTGTGCCGGGCCGCTTCGATGCCAACGCCCGGCAGCAGCACCAGGAACTCCTCGCCACCGGCGCGGCACAGCACGTCGGTCTCGCGCGAATGGCGGCGCATCTGTTCGGCGATATGGACGATGGCCGCATCACCGACGTCGTGACCGTGGCTGTCGTTGATCGACTTGAAGCGGTCGATATCCAGCGTCAGGATCGCAAACGGCAGGCCCTGCGCCTGCAGCGCGTCGAGCGCCTGCTGCAGCCCGCGACGGTTGAGCAGGCCGGTCAGCGGATCGGTACGGCTGGCGCGGTTGAGCGTGCCGATCCGGTCCTGCAGCGCATTGAAGCTGTACAGCACAGCCTGTTTCAGCTGCGCCACTTCGAAGTACCAGGCACGGATGCCATTGACGTGGCTGATCGCATTGCCGGTGTCCTCGCCGTCCTGCACGTTGCGCGCCAGCTGCCACAGCGGCAGCGAAATGCGGCGGGCGAACCACCAGGTGATCAGCAGCGACAGCACGCCCAGCGGAATGGCATTCCAGATCACCGCCGACATCAGGCGTGACAGCGGCTGCAGCGTCGCCTCGGTCGGGCGCTGCGCGACGATGCCCCAGCCGGTTGCCGCCACGGGCGCGTAACCGGCCAGCATCGCCACCTGGTGGTTGTTGCGCACCTGCTGCGCACCGCGCTGGCCACGCATCACTTCTTTCACCGCCGGGTTGTTCAACGCGTAGGTGCCCACTTCCTTGGGGTTGTTGTGATAGATCAGGCGGCCATGGCGGTCCACCACGTACAGGTAGGAACCATCGCGGTAGTAGTGCGTACCCAGCAGGGTGTTGAGTGCACTGCGCTGGCGCAGGTACAGGGTGCCGCTCACATAGCCCCGGTACTGGCCGCTGCGGTCGAATACCGGGTGCGAGATCGAAATCAGCAGCTTGCCGGTGGCCGACTGGTAGGGATCGCTGATCATCGGCTGGCGCCGTTCCAACGCTGCCTTGTTGCCAGCGCTGCGCAGGATCTCGCCCTGCAGCTGCAGGCTCTGCGGCGAGGTCGCGATCACCCGCCCGTCGTTGGCCACCACCAGCGAGGAGTTGAAGCTGCTGGACTGCAGCTGCAGGCGACGGGCCTCATCCTGCGCCTGGGCCGGATCCATGTCGTTGTCGCCAAGCCGGGTGGCGGCATAGGCCAGCTGCTGCTGCGCGGCCAGCAGGAAGTTCTGCGTGGTCTCGGCCAGCTTGGTGGCGTACACGCGGTTGGCTTCCAGGGTGTTGCCCACCAGCTGGTCGCGCTGTACGCGATAGCTGGCAAGCAGCGTGTTGGCCAGGGCGATGACGGCGCTGAGCAGGGCCAGGGCAAGGATCAGCTTGCCCAGGTTGAGGCGGGGGGACAGCGTGCGCATGCGGTTGAAGAATCGTGCAGGGCTGGACCCGCCGGATCCTCCGGATGGGGCAACAGCGGAAATCGGCGGCCCGGCCAGCGCGGCCGGGGCGGAGAGTCAGGCATTTGTCCCGCAGATTATCGCCAATTCACAGGGCCGCGAAGTGAAGCCGTTCGTCCTGCCGCCACCCAAAGAAAAAGCCCCGCACTGCGGGGCCTTTCCATATTCCATCAATGCCGCGCGATCAGCGCTTCATCGAACCGAAGAACTCGTCGTTGGACTTGGTGTTCTTCATCTTGTCCAGCAGGAATTCCATCGCCGTCATTTCGTCCATCGGATGCAGCAGCTTGCGCAGGATCCAGATCTTCTGCAGCAGCTCCGGCTCGATCAGCAGGTCTTCGCGACGGGTGCCCGARCGGTTGATGTCGATSGCCGGGAACACGCGCTTTTCAGCGATGCGACGGCTCAGGTGCACTTCGCTGTTGCCGGTGCCCTTGAACTCTTCGTAGATCACCTCGTCCATCTTSSWGCCGGTATCGACCAGCGCGGTGGCGATGATGGTC
>NZ_JBFTOJ010000200.1:0-6653 GCF_056397905.1 Stenotrophomonas sp. 05L414_2 | reverse complement strand
CTGCAGAATGGCCTGATCCAGGCCGGTTTCAGCCCCACTGAGATCAACAAGGCATTCGAATGGCTCGATGCCCTGGCAGCGCAGCGCCCAAGCGCGGCCCAGGCCCGGGTCGATGGCCCGGTGCGCATCTATCACGGCCCGGAGCTGGACAAGCTTGACGTGGAGTGCCGTGGTTTCCTGCTGTACCTGGAACAGCACGGCATCCTCGATGCCGGCCAGCGCGAGCTGGTGCTGGACCGGGCGATGGCCCTGGACCAGGACGAACTGGACCTGGACGACCTGAAATGGGTCGTGCTGATGGTGCTGTTCAACCAGCCCGGCGCCGAGGCGGCCTACGCCTGGATGGAAACGCAGATGTTCGTGGACGAGCCAGAACCCCTGCACTGACCGTACACTTGGGGACCGTGCGCATTCAGGAGCGTCCCCGTGAGTGAGTGGTTCCATGCCGAAGGCAACCGCCAGCAAGGCCCGTTGCCCTCGGAACAGTTGATCGAGCTGTTCCGCAGCAACCAGATCACCCTGGACACCCTCGTATGGCGCGACGGCTTGCCGCAATGGCAGCCGTTGCGCAACGTGGTCGACGAACTGGGCCTGATCGTGCCCGCCGTTGATGCAGCCGCCACGGCACCACCGCCGCCGCCTGCCGCCCCTCTGCCGCCCACCCTTCCCCCCGCCTCTCCGTACGCGACCACGCCGATGGACGCTGCCCCGGTCGCGAAGAAGGGCCTGTCCGGCTGCGCGTTGACCGCCATCATCGGCGGCGTCGCACTGCTGGTGGTGGTGCCGATCCTGGCCATCCTGGCCGCGATCGCCCTGCCGGCCTACAACGACTACACCATCAAGGCCAAGGTCGCCGGCGCGGTCACCGTGCTGCAGCCGCTGAAGGACAAGGTCCAGCACTTCGCCGATGACCAGGGCCGCTGCCCGGGCGCCAACGACGCCGGCTTCCCGGCGGCGGACGAATTCGCAGGCCAGGGCCTGTCGGCCGTGCATATCGGCCGCTTCAACAATGGCCACTGCGGCATCGAAGCGACGCTGGCGGTTCCCGGCAAGAGCCAGGATGGCGACCTGCTCTGGCTCGAATACGACCGCGACAGCGGGCGCTGGGAATGCAGCGGCGAAAGCGACGACAAGTATCTGCCCACGCAATGCCGCGGCTGAGCCGCGCATCGGGCAACCCACCAAGGACGACCCAACAGGGGACATGCAATGACTGAGTGGTACTACGCCGAAGGACAGCAACGCCAGGGACCGCTGGAGGTCACCGAGATCCGCCAGCGCTTCCAACGTGGCCAGTTGAACCTGGACACCCTGGTCTGGCGCGAAGGCATGGGGCAGTGGGCGCCGCTGCGGCAGATGGTGGAAGAGCTGGGCCTGCAGACCCTGGCCGATGCCAGCACGTCCACCGCCACCGGTGGCTTCGACCTGCGCAACGACTACGCCGCGATCGACAACGGCACCGCGCCCCTGCCGGGCACCGGCGCCCTCAGCAGCTCGCCGTACACCGCGCCCGGTGCAGGCGGCAGTGACTACTCGCAGCCGGTGCATGGCGGCGAGGTGGTCTATGCCGGCTTCTGGAAGCGCTTTGCCGCCTACCTGATCGACTACTTCGTCCTGCTGATTCCCAGCGGCGTGGTCGGTGGCGTACTGGGCTTCGTGCTCGGCGCGGGCATGGGTGCTGCCGGCAGCGGCGAAACAGCGGTTGAAGTGGTCACCCAGCTGATCAGTGGCCTGGCCGGCCTGTTCATCGCCGCCGCTTACTACGGCTGGTTCCATGCCTCCCGCGGCGGTGCCACCCTCGGCAAGATGGCCATCGGCATCAAGGTCGTGCGCGGCAATGGCGATCGCCTGACCCTGGGCCGCAGCATCGGCCGCTATTTCGCCACCATCCTCAGTGGCCTGACACTGTGCATCGGCTACCTGATGGCCGCCTTCACCGAGCGCAAGCAGGGCCTGCATGACCTGATCTGCGACACGGTGGTGGTCGACCGCTGGGCCTATACCGACCAGCCGCAGCTGCAGCGCCGCGAGATGGGCACGGTGACCATCGTGATCCTGGTGCTGGGCGGCCTGCTGATGCTGGCCGGTTTCGCCGCGATCATCTTCGCCGTCGGCGTCATCGCCAACATGGCGTCGTGATCGCGGATCGAGGGCCAATGCGCCGTCGCGGACGGCCATCCTCACGCCCCCCTGCTTGACAATGGCAGGCCGGGCGTGATTCCTCTAATAAGGTGAAACCTGAACGCCCGGCACAGTCCCGGGCGTTCAGTTTATTGATTTGCCCGTGGCCGCTTCACTAATGCGGCCGTTTGCTCCACCCTAGCGGCCCTTCCCCGCGGCTTACCCACAGACCCTGCTGCCATGCCCAAGCACCTGCTCATCGTTGAATCGCCGGCCAAAGCCAAGACGATCAACAAATACCTCGGCAAGGACTACACSGTCCTGGCCTCGTATGGGCACGTGCGTGACCTGATCCCGAAGGAAGGCGCGGTTGACCCGGACAACGGGTTCGCCATGCATTACGACGTGATCGAGAAGAACGAAAAGCATGTCGATGCGATCGCCAAGGCCGCAAAGGGCGCCGACGACATCCTGCTGGCGACCGACCCGGATCGCGAGGGTGAAGCGATCAGCTGGCATATCGCCGAGATCCTGAAGGAGCGCGGGCTGGTCAAGGACAAGCCGATGCAGCGCGTGGTGTTCACCGAGATCACCCCGCGCGCGATCAAGGAAGCCATCAGCCAGCCGCGCGAGATCGCCAGCGACCTGGTCGACGCCCAGCAGGCGCGCCGCGCGCTGGACTACCTGGTCGGTTTCAACCTGTCGCCGGTGTTGTGGCGCAAGGTCCAGCGCGGCCTGTCGGCAGGCCGCGTGCAGAGCCCGGCGCTGCGCATGATCGTCGAGCGCGAGGAAGAGATCGAAGCCTTCATCGCCCGCGAGTACTGGTCGATCGCCGCCGAGTGCGCGCACCCCTCGCAGCATTTCAACGCCAAGCTGGTCAAGCTGGACGGGCAGAAGTTCGAGCAGTTCACCGTCACCGACGGCGACACCGCCGAGGCCGCCCGCCTGCGCATCCAGCAGGCCGCACAGGGCGCCCTGCATGTCACAGACGTGGCCAGCAAGGAGCGCAAGCGCCGCCCCGCGCCGCCATTCACCACCTCCACGCTGCAGCAGGAAGCCTCGCGCAAGCTCGGTTTCACCACGCGCAAGACCATGCAGGTCGCGCAGAAGCTGTACGAAGGCGTGGACATCGGCGGCGACGAAGGCACGGTCGGCCTGATCTCGTACATGCGTACCGACTCGGTGAACCTGTCGCAGGAYGCGCTGGYYGARATCCGCGACGTGATYGCCCGYGATTACGGCATCGCCTCGCTGCCCGACMAGCCCAACACCTACCAGACCAAGTCCAAGAACGCCCAGGAAGCGCACGAAGCGGTGCGCCCGACATCGGCACTGCGCACCCCGGCCCAGGTCGCGCGGTTCCTGACCGACGACGAGCGCAAGCTGTACGAACTGATCTGGAAGCGTGCGGTGGCCTGCCAGATGATCCCGGCAACGCTCAACACCGTCAGCGTGGACCTGTCGGCCGGCAGCGAACATGTGTTCCGCGCCAGCGGCACCACGGTGGTGGTGCCCGGCTTCCTGGCCGTGTACGAGGAAGGCAAGGACAGCAAGAGCGCCGAGGATGACGATGAAGGCCGCAAGCTGCCGGCGATGAAGCCGGGCGACCGCGTGCCGCTGGAGCGCATCGTGGCCGACCAGCACTTCACCCAGCCGCCGCCGCGCTTCACTGAAGCGGCGCTGGTGAAGGCGCTGGAAGAGTACGGCATCGGTCGTCCTTCGACCTACGCCTCGATCATCCAGACCCTGCTGTTCCGCAAGTACGTGGAAATGGAAGGCCGCAGCTTCCGCCCGTCCGATGTCGGCCGTGCGGTGTCCAAGTTCCTGTCCAGCCACTTCACCCAGTACGTCGACTACGACTTCACCGCCAAGCTGGAGGACGAGCTCGATGCCGTCTCGCGTGGCGAGGAAGAGTGGATTCCGCTGATGTCGCGCTTCTGGGGACCGTTCAAGGAACTGGTCGAAGACAAGAAGGAATCGGTCGACCGTGCCGAGGCCAGTGGTGCGCGCGAACTGGGTACCGACCCGAAGACCGGCAAGCCGGTCAGCGTGCGCCTGGGCCGGTTCGGGCCGTACGCGGCCATCGGCAGCACCGCCGAGGATGCCGAGGACAAGCCCAAGTTCGCCTCGCTGCGGCCGGGCCAGTCAATGCACACCATTTCCCTGGAAGACGCGCTGGAACTGTTCCTGATGCCGCGCGCGCTGGGTGAGGACAAGGGCGAGGACGTCAGCGTCGGCATCGGCCGCTTCGGCCCGTTCGCCAAGCGCGGCAGCACCTACGCCTCGCTGAAGAAGGAAGACGATCCGTACACCATCGACCTGGCCCGCGCCGTGTTCCTGATCGAAGAGAAGGAAGAAATCGCGCGCAACCGGATCATCAAGGAGTTCGAGGGCAGCGACATCCAGGTGCTGAACGGTCGTTTCGGCCCGTACATCAGCGACGGCAAGATGAACGGCAAGATCCCCAAGGATCGTGAACCGGCATCGCTGACCCTGGCCGAGGTGCAGCAGTTGATGGAAGAAACCGGCAAGCCGGTGCGCAAGGGCTTCGGCGCCAAGAAGGCCGCCGCCAAGAAGGCACCGGCAAAGAAGGCGGCAGTGAAGAAGGAAGCCGCGCCGAAGAAGGCTGCTGCCAAGAAGGCGCCGGCCAAGAAGGCGGCTGCGAAGAAGTCCGTGGCCAAGAAGGCACCGGCAAAGAAGGCCGTCAAGAAGGCCGTCAAGAAGGCGGTCAAGAAGGCTGCCAAGTAGATCCACGCCATGCGTGGATGATCTGCCAAGGTGAGCGGACCCACGGTCCGCCCCCACCGCTCCACCCGCTCTGCACGCAGCGGGGGGATAATGAAGGCCCACGCCGGGCCCGGTCGCCGCCATGAAAGAACTCACACTGGACACCGCAGTCGCCACGCTCCGCAGTGGCGGGGTGATTGCCTACCCGACCGAAGCGGTCTGGGGCCTGGGTTGCGATCCTGCGCACGAGGCAGCGGTGCACACGCTGCTGCGACTGAAGCAGCGCCCGATCGAGAAAGGCATGATCCTGGTGGCCGCTGACCTGTCGCAGCTGCAGGGCTGGGTGCGCCTGCAGGCGCTGCCCGATGCACGCCAGCGCGCAGTGCTCGCCAGCTGGCCCGGCGCCAACACCTGGATCCTGCCCGCCGGCACGCGCGCGCCCGGCTGGATCACCGGCGAACACAGCGGCATCGCGGTGCGAATCAGCGCCCATCCCCTGGTAGCAGCCCTGTGCCAGGCCTGGGGTGGCCCCCTGGTCTCCACCAGCGCCAACCTTGCCGGCGAGCCCCCCGCGCGCAGCCGCGAAGAGCTGGACGCTCGCCTGCTGCGCCTGCTCGACGGCATCCTCGATGGGCAGACCGGCGGCCTGGCCCAACCCACGCCGATCCGCGACGCGCTCAGTGGCAACGTACTGCGGTCCTGACAGGTCCATTGCGTCGGTGTTGCCGATCGCGCACGCTGCGCCCATGACCCTGCTGCGCGCTGTCCTGTCTCTGGCCCTGCTGCTGTCGTTGCCGGCCCTTGCCGCCGACGACGTGCGGGTCTACCGCTGCGTCGGCAGCAATGGTGCCGTCGCGCTGCAGGACAAGCCCTGCACGGCCGGCCGCCAGCAAGTGCGCGACCTGCAACGGCCGCGCGACCCGCCGCCACGGGTGGTCRGCACCGAGGCCGCGCCGCCCGCATCGGTGCAGACGCCAGCGATGCGCGAGCGCGAGGTGCGCCATGTCTACATCCAGCCGCCACAGCCGATGTACGAATGCGTGAGTGAAGACGGCGACCGCTACACCAGCGACAACAACGAAGGGAATCCGCGCTGGGTGCCGCTGTGGACGACGGTCTGGTACCCGCATGGTCATCCTGGCGGTGCGTACCCCGGACCGCATCCGGGGCCGCGTCCGGCCGGCAGCGGCAACACCATCGGTACCCCCATCGGCGGCGGGCCTCCGGTGTATCGCCCGCCGTCAGTGGGCGTCGGTGTCAACGTGCCTGCCGGCAACATCCTGGTGCGCGATACCTGCCACGCCCTGCCCCCGCAGGAAGTGTGCGCACGCCTGCGTGATCGTCGCTGGGAACTGGACCGGCGTTACAACAGCGCGCTGCAGAGCGAGCGCACCGCGATCAGCAGGGAGCAGCGTGGCATCGACGCGCGGCTGGCGCAGGACTGCGGCGGCTGAGCTCTGCGCTGGGGGCTATGCCCCCGCTTTGGTAGATGCCCACCTTGGTGGGCACTGGCAAACAACGGTGCCAACCAAGGTTGGCAACTACCGGGGCATCTGAGCCCTGCGCTGGGGCTGTGCCCCCGCTTTGGTAGATGCCCACCTTGGTGGGCACTGGCAAACAGCGGTGCCAACCAAGGTTGGCAACTACCGGGGCATCTGAGCCCTGCGCTGGGGCTATGCCCCCGCTTTGGTAGACGCACACCTTGGTGGGCACTGGCAAACAGCGGTGCCAACCAAGGTTGGCAACTACCGGGGCATCTGAGCCCTGCGCTGGGGCTGTGCCCCCGCTTTGGTAGACGCCCACCT
>NZ_JBFTOJ010000199.1:0-6690 GCF_056397905.1 Stenotrophomonas sp. 05L414_2 | reverse complement strand
GGCCAGCGGCCGGCACTACCCAACGCAAAAGCCCGTCACGTCCGCCCCGTGGTAGTGCCGGCTGCTGGCCGGCAACCCAAGCCAACGCACAAGCCCATCGCGCCTGCCCCATGGTAGTGCCGGCCGCTGGCCGGCAACCCATGCCAACGCACAAGCCCATCGGGCCTGCCCCGTGGTAGTGCCGGCCGCTGGCCGGCAACCCATGAACCCCGCCCGGCGGTGTGCCCGGCCCCGTCACCCGCGCAGCGTGGCGCCACCATCCACGTACAGGTCACTCATCGCCACGTGCCCGGCCTGCTCGGACAGCAGGAACATCACCGCCTGCGCGATGTCCTCCGGCGTGGCCAGCTTGCGCAAGGGGATGCCCGCCTTGTAGGTGGCCGGATTGCCGGCGATCACCCGTGCCGCGCCCTGCTCGTCTTCCCACATGCCGGTCTGCATCGGGGTCAGCGTGGAGCCCGGCGCAACGATGTTGCAACGGATGCCCAACGGTGCAAGCTCCAGGCCCAGGCAACGGGTGAACATCGTCGCCGCCGCCTTCGAGGCGGCATAGGCGGCCATGCCATGCCGTGGCACGCCCGCCGCGTTGGAACTGACGGTCACGATGGCGCCTTGCCGGCGCGGCGACATCACCCGTGCCAGTGCGCGGCCCACATGGAACACACCATCGGCATTGACCGCGAACACCCTGCGCCAATCCGCGTCACGGGTGTCCACGACCTCGCCGACATGCAGCACGCCCGCCACGCTGGCCGCCAACATGATCGGTCCCACCGTGGCTTCCACCTGGTTTACCAGCGCGTCCACGGCCGCGCCGTCGGTGACGTCCAGTGCGAAAGCCTGCACGCGACCATCGTCGGCTGCCAGCGCAGGTCGCTCGCGATCGGTTGCCACGACCCGGCACCCTGCGTCCAGCAGTTGCCCCACCAGCGCCGCACCGATACCGCCGGCTGCGCCGGTCACCAGCGCCACATTCCCTTCAAAACCCGTCAGCTGCATGTTGCACTCTCCTGTTGCCTGTCCCACTGCTGCAGCCGCGCCGACAACCACGGTGCCAGCTGCGCCACCGCATCACGCCCGGTCAGTTCGGCGTGCAGGAACGGCAGCTCGATGGCATCCACCTGCAGCGCATGTGCCTTCCACAGCGCGGACTGCAACTGCGGCCGTGCCTGATGATCGCGTCCGGCCCGCACATGCGCCAGCGTTCCGACGAAGGGTCGGTGCTGGTGTTCGCGGATCAGTCGATTGGTTCCGGTCACCGCCCGTACCACGCCGTCGAGCACCACCTCGGGCAGGCTGCCCAGCGCGCTGCCGCCGCGCCGCAGGAAGGCGAGGATGCGCTCGCGATCGTCCAGTTCCGGATGCGCGTCCGGGTCATGCCCGGCGATGGCCAACAGCGCCCGCAGCGCCGCGATCGGGTCGGGCTCCGGTTCGGCACGCCAGCATTCGCTGGGATAGGCATCGAGCAGCACCAGTTCGCCGACCTCGCGGCCGATGTCGTGCAGGCGCACGGCCATCGCCTGCGCGAGGATGCCCCCCACCGACCAGCCCAGCAGATGGATCGGCCCCTGTGGCTGCAGCGTGATCACCCGCTGCACATAGTCATTGGCCATGGCCTCGATGCTGCCTGGCAGCGGTTGCGTGGGGTCGAGCGCGGGTGACTGAAGCCCGTACACCGCGCGCGTTGGCTGCAGCGCCCGGGCCAGTGCGCGATAGTTCCAGGCAATGCCGCCTGCCGGGTGCAGCACGAACAGGGGGGCTGCGGTTGCCTCGTCGGATGCCGACAGCGCAATCACCGGCCCCAGCGCGTGATCGGCGCGTGCGGGCGGCTCGGCAATGCGTGCCGCCAGCGCGGCTACGGTCGGTTGCGCGAACAGCGCACCCAGCCCCAGCTCGCAACGCCAGCGCTGCTCGATGGCCAGCAGCAGGTGCACGGCCGACAGGGAGTCGCCTCCGATGCTGAAGAAATCCACATCAACCGCCACCGGCAGTTCACGCCCCAGCGCCTGTGCAAACAGCCCGGCCAGTTCCTGCTCCAGCGGCGTGCGCGGCGCCTGCCCGGCGGCCTCTTGCTGCCGTGGTTTCGGCAGCGCAGACCGGTCCAGTTTGCCATTGGCGGTCACCGGCCAATGATCCACGCCCACGAACGCAGACGGCACCATGTAGTCCGGCACCCGCGCCAGCAGATGGCTGCGCAGCGCCGCTGCATCGAGCAGCGCCGTCGGCACATAGGCGACCAGCCGCGCCTCGCCGGGTAGATCATCGCGCAACAGCACTTCCACCCGGTCCATTCCAGGCAGCTCGCGCAACGCTGCTTCAATCTCGCCAAGTTCGATGCGCAGGCCGCGCAGCTTTACCTGATGGTCGCTGCGCCCCAGGTACTCGACAGCACCGTCGCCCCGCCAGCGTGCCACGTCGCCGGTGCGGTAGATGCGCTCACCCGGCAGGAACGGATCCGCCAGGAAGCGCTCGGCCGTCAGGTCGTGGCGGCCGAGATAGCCGCGTGCCAACTGCACACCGCCGAGGTACAGGTCACCGGCCACGCCCACCGGCACGGGCTGYATCCGTGCGTCCAGCACATACAGGCGGGTGTTCCAGACCGGGAAACCGATCGGCACCGGGCGCGAGCGGTCATCGGCCGACGCCGGCCACCAGCTCACATCCACTGCCGCTTCGGTCGGCCCGTAGAGGTTGTGCAGTTCGGCATGTACCCGCGCATGGAAGCGGTCGCGCAGTGCGGCATCCAGCGCCTCGCCACTGGTGAACACGCGCCGCAGCCGCAGGTCCTGTGAGGCCGGTGCAGCCAGGAACGCATCCAGCATCGACGGTACGAAATGTGCGGTGGTGACACCATGGACGCGGATCAATCGCGCCAGCTCGGTCGGGTCGCGGTGTGCGTCCGGCCCCGCCAACACCAGCGTCGCGCCGCACAGCAGTGGCAGGAAGAATTCCCAGACCGATACGTCGAACGTTGCCGGGGTCTTCTGCAGAATCCGGTCGTCGGCACCCATGCCATAGTGCTCGCGCATCCACAGCAGGCGATTGACGATGGCGCGATGTTCGATCACCACGCCCTTGGGCTCGCCGGTCGAACCGGAGGTATAGATCACATAGGCCGCATCGTCGCCCATCGGGCCCGGCCAGGGTGCGGCAAAGCTCACGTCGGTCCACTGCTCCGGCGGCAGCACCGGCACATCTGAAAGACGGGATTGCACGCCGGCCTCTGCCAATACGCAGACCGGTTGCGCCGACGCCAGGATGCGCGCCAGGCGCTCCGCGGGATGGGCAAGGTCCAGTGGCAGGTACGCGCCGCCTGCACGCAGCACCGCCAGCAACGCAACCACCAGTTCCAGCGAACGCGGCAGCGCTACGGCAACGACCGTGCCCGGGCCCACGCCCAGCGAGCGCAGCTGCGCGGCCAGGGCGAAGCTGCGCGCCTCCAGCGCAGCATGGTCCAGCGTCGTATCGCCGAACACCAGCGCCGCTGCCGACGGATCGCGGTCCATGCCCTGCTGCAGCAGTTCGGCCAGGGTGGTGTCAGGCAGCGCATGCGTGGTGGCATTGAAGCCATGCACGACCTGCTTCGATTCTTCCGGCGTGGCCAGTGGCACCGTCGCGATGTCTTCGGCCAGCAGCGCGGCCGACACGAAATGCAGCAGCCGCCGGGCATGCGCCTTCATGTCATCCAGGCCATAAAGGGCCGGGTTTGCTTCAATCTCCAGATCCAGCAGGGTCTGTCCATCGCCACGGAAGCCCAGTGTCAGGTCGTCAACCGGGCCGGTGCTCAGCACTTCCAGTGAGGCCTGCACACCCGGCAGCGCCAGCGGCTTGTAGAACGGCTGTACATTGATCAACGGCCCATGCAGACGGTGCTGTGCACCGACCAGGCCGAGGTCACGACGCAGCTGTTCGCCACGGTAGCGCCCATGCTTGCGGCTCTGGCTGAGCTGGCGCCCGATGCGCCCGCAGAATTCCTCGACACCGCCCTCGCCGCCCGCCACCCGCAGCGGCAGCACGTTCATCACCATCGCCGGCACCCGCGCCGCCGCGTTGCCAAGCCGCGCCATGTACGGCACCCCGAGCACGACTTCCTCGGACGCGCTCATGCGACGCACATACTCGGCGGCCAACGCGGCAAGCACATCCGGCCACGGCTGCAGCCACGATGCCGAGACCTGCAGCAGGCGCTTGCGCAAGGCGGGGTCCACCGGCTGCACCCAGCGCAGTGCATCGTCACTGGCCGCGGCGGTGCCGGCCAGGCCGGTGGAGGCCGGGGCGCCCTGCAGCGCCTGCAACCACCACTGCCGGTCGACGTCGCGGCGCGCATCACTGCGGTAGCTGGCATCATCGGCCAGCACGCCCGCCAACCCTGGCAGCGCACTACCGGTGCGCCCCGCATACAGGGCGCAGACGCGGTCAGTGAACAGCGCCATGCCATAGCCATCGGTGGCCAGGTGATGCACGCGCAGGTACCAGGCCCAGCGCTGGCCACCCAGGTCGAACAGCACCTGCTGGCTCAGCCGGTCGCGGGTCGGGTCGACCGCGCTGCAGCGGTCAGCCAGCATCGCCGCGCGCGCCGTCTGCTGCGGATCATCGGCCGCGGCGACATCGCGCAGCTGCAGCAATGGCACCCGCGCGGGCTCGTGCCACTGCACGGGCTGGCCGTCCTCGGCCTCGGCGAAACGCAACGCCAGCGCCTCGGCCTCGACGGCGGCCTGGTTGGCGGCAGCGATGAACGCCGGCACATCCAGCGAACCCTCGATCCACACCGCGTGCGCGGTATTGAATGCAGGATTCTGCGGTGCCAGCCGCTGGGCAAACCACAGCCCTGCCTGCGCCTCGGTCAGCGGCAGCGGCGATCCGCTCATGACGTCTGCGCGGCCTGCAGCTGCTGCACCACCGCCCACCACTGGCGCAGCGTGGTGTGCTCAGCCAGCTGCGCGAACTCCAGTGGCAGCCCGGTGTTGCCCCAGGCCAGCACCAGCCCCAGCATGCGCATCGAATCCAGATCCAGATCGATCAGGTTGTCATCATCGCCGATGTCAGCCGCGTGGCAGTCCAGCACGCGGGCGACGTCGGCGCGCATGCGCTCCAGGGTCAAGGTTTCGGTCGTCGCGTTCATCACATTGCCTCCAGCAGCTGGTCGGTGGTCATCGGTACGCCGCACGTGCGGGCGATCCAGTGCAGCGCCTGGTCATGGTCGGCACGCGAGAAATCGGCCACGGCATCGGCAGCGATGAACGTCTCGATGTCACGCTGGAACGCCTCCACCGCCGTCGCGGTGCATCCGATGTGCGCGTAGACGCCGGTGATCAGCAACTGGTCGCGGCCGCGCACGCGCATCAGCGTTTCCAGATTGCTGCGCTGGAACGCGCTGTAGCGGTGCTTGACCAGCACATGCTCGCCCGGCTGCGGCGCGAGTGCGTCGATGATCGGCTCGTGGTCGGCACGCCGGCCCATGCCCGGGCCCCACAGGTCTGCCTGCAGGCCGCGGTCGCGACGGTCCTGGTCGCCATGCTGGGCGGTGTAGAACACCGGAATGCCGTGCGTACGGCAATGTCCCAGCAGGCGCGCGATGTTGTCCACCGCCGGCTGCAGCGGTGCGTTGYCGGCGTCGAATGCGGCGAGGAAATAGCGCTGCATGTCGTGTACCAGCAAGGCAACACGATCACRCTGGGGACGCCAGGCGCCTCGCGCCTGCGGCAGTTCCGCAGCGGTCGGCAGGGAATACGGGGTAATGCGGGGCAGCGCCATCAGCGCGTTCCTCCTGTCTGTTGCAGATGACGCGCGCGCAGCAGCGCGCGCAGTTCGCGGCGGCTGATCTTGCCAACCGCCGTAGTGTCGAAACTGTCCACGAAAACAATCTGATCGGGCACCTTGAAGGCGGCCAGGCCACGCCCGCGCATCCACGCCTTCAGCGCCGGCGCCTTGATGGCCTCGCCCTGCTGGATCACGAAGGCACAGCTGCGCTCGCCCAGGTAGTCGTCAGGAATGGAGACCACGGCGGCGTCGAACACGCTGGGATGGGCCAGCAGATGGTCTTCGATCTCCTCGGCGGAGATCTTCTCGCCCGCCCGGTTGATGTGGTCGCCGGCACGGCCCTGCACCACCAGATAGCCGCCGGGCAGCTGCTGCACGCGGTCGCCGGTGCGGTAGAAGCCGTCGTCGGTGAACGAGCGCGCGTTGGCCGCCGCGTCATTGTGGTAACTGCGGATGGTGTACGGACCGCGCGTGAGCAGATGACCGACCTCGCCTTCGGCAACGGGCTGGTCGTGGTCGTCGACCACGCGCACTTCATCATCCTCGCTGATCGGCCTGCCCTGGCAGGCGACGACCAGGTCCTGCGGGTCATCCAGCCGGGTGTAGTTGACCAGGCCTTCGGCCATGCCGAACACCTGCTGCAACGTGCAACCGAGGCCATCGATGACCCGCCGCGCGGCTTCCGGCACCAGCTTCGCTCCCCCGACCTGCAGCACCCGCAGGCTGGACAGATCGTGCCTGCTGGTCGCCGCCGCCTGCGCCCACAGCAGCGCCAGGGGCGGCACCAGACCACAGCAGGTCACCTTCTCGCGCGCGATCAACGGAAACGCCGCATCCGGGCCGGGGCCCGGGCTGAGCACCACGCGGGCGCCGGCGTACAGCGCACCGAAGAAACCCGGCGAGCTCATCGGGAAGTTGTGTGCTGCCGGC
>NZ_JBFTOJ010000198.1:0-6762 GCF_056397905.1 Stenotrophomonas sp. 05L414_2 | reverse complement strand
GTTCATGTCCTTCGGCGACGTGGTGCGCATCGAGATGCTCGATGCCGCCGGCAACAGCATCTTCGGTGCGATCGAGCAGCGCATCGAACAGGCGGCCAAGCCCTGAGCATGGAGGCGGCGATGGAGATTCCGGTCGACGACGGCATCATGCTGTACACCTACTGGCGATCCAGCGCCGCCTACCGCGTGCGCATCGGCCTGGCCTTGAAAGGCCTGGCCTTCGAAGCACGACCGGTGCATCTGGTGCGCGAGGGCGGCGAGCAGCACCATGACGCCTATCGCGGGCTCAACCCGCAGCAGCTGGTGCCCACGCTGCTGCATGACGGCCACGTGCTGACCCAGTCGCTGGCGATCCTGGAGTATCTGGAAGAGCGGTTCCCGCAGGTGCCGCTGCTGCCGGCCGACGCCGCTGGCCGCGCACGGGTGCGGGCAGCGGCGCAGCTGGTAGCCTGCGACATCCACCCGATCAACAACCTGCGGGTGATGCAGTACCTCGAGCGCGATCTGCAGCTGCCCGCCGATGCACGCACGCAGTGGACCCTGCACTGGATGGCCGAGGGCTTCGCCGCGATGGAAACGATGCTGGCCGACAGTGCTGACACCGGTACGTTCTGCCACGGTGACCGTCCGGGTCTGGCCGACATCTGCCTGTTGCCGCAGCTGTACAACGCCCATCGCTTCGGCCTGGACCTGGCGGCATACCCCACACTGCGCCGCATTGAAGCGGCCTGCCAGCAGCTGGATGCCTTCATCGCTGCACGCCCCGAAAACCAGGTCGACGCCGCCTGACGTCCCGCTGTGCTCGCCGGGCATGGCCTGGCGCTACCGGTCTCCGGCGCGCGGTAGCGCCGGGCCATGCCCGGTGGGCGCGGAGTTGGCCGCCAGCAGTTGCTGCAGGTCGTCGCGGAACAGCCGGTAGGCGTCCTCGCGCCGCGTATCATCCTTCTGCCGCAGTACCCAGGCAGGATGCACGGTGGCGTATCCCCGGGTGCCATCCTCAAGCGTGAGCCAGCGGCCACGGTCGCGCGTCAGGTTGAAATCGCGACCGAATACGGACGAGGCCGCCGTGGCGCCGAGACAGACGATCACCTGCGGCTTCACCCGTGCGATCTCGCCCTGCAGCCACGGCCGGCAGGCATGCACATGGCGGCTCTCAGGGCGCTTATGCAGGCGCACCTTGCCTCGGCGCTCGTGATGGAAGTGCTTCACCGCGTTGGTCAGGTACAGGGCGCTGCGTTCGATGCCCAGCTCCTGCAGCGCACGGTCCAGCAGCTTGCCCGCCGGCCCGGCGAAGGGGCGACCACTCAGGTCCTCGACATCACCGGGCTGTTCGCCCACCAGCATGATGCGTGCATCGGCACGACCTTCACCGAACACGGTCTGGGTCGACGCTTCCCACAGCGGGCACTGCCGACAGACGGCGGCCTGCTGGCGCAACGCCTGCAGGCTGCCATTGTCCGCAGCGGCATCGGTTGCATCATTCGGCCGTGCGGGAATACGTCGCTGCGGTGCCTGTGCCGGTCGATCATGCATCTCCTGCACGCGGCCGGCTGCGTCGCGCACAAGGCCCGGCAACAGGTGCGCTTCGGGAAGATGCTTCCAGTAACGGGCGGGCATTTCCTGCTGCATCATCCGCGTGTTGAGCCGGGCCGGATTGAAGATGCTGGCGTAATAGGTCTGCCACAGCGTCTCACGGGCGTCTTCGGCGGGTGCATCGCGACGGCTGCCGCCATCACCGAACGAGAGCGCGCTGCCATCCCAGCGGACACTGCGCGCGGGGGTCAGGATCGCCCAGCGCATGCCGGCAAAACGGCGGGCGAAAAACGGCGCGACCCGGTCGACGATGTTGTGATCGGGCTCGAACCAGGCGATGAACGCGTCGGTCTCGCCGGGCACCTCCCGGAAGCGCACGAAGGCCTTCATCTTGTGCGTGTCGCGGCGCACCGCCTGCGCCAGCGCCATCAACCGCAGCACATCGGCGTCGGCCGGATTGGACAGCACCGTGCGTTCGCCATGCGCGATGCGCCACAGCAGGCGGTACAGCAGCGGCAGGCGCTGCGGATCGCGATGGCATAGGCAGGTAGCGGCCAGTTCGACAAAGTCGCGCGGCACGTTCGGGACGGTGGCGCCGTCGGGCAGTGGCGCCTGCTGCACCGCCGGCGCGTCCAGCAGCGACGCTTCGGTACCCGTGATCCAGTCCAGCTGTTCCGGCAGCACGCGGCGCAGCAAGGCCTCACGCGCCGCACCGCGCCAGGCATCCAGCGACCACGGCGGGTCTACGCGCAGCGACCAGCGCTGCAGCTCAGGCAGCGGGCGCGGCATCGAACAGCGAGCCCTGGCGGGGTGGTGGCGCCARCTTCGCGCGCAGCACCGCCGGATCATCCAGCGCACTGCGCGGATGGTGGTCGGCCAGCTGCACGAACGGCAGCAGTTTGCTCATCGGCGCCTTCAGTCGTGCAACGTCGGCCACCCGCAGGCGACCGTGGCGGCGTGCCATCAATACGCGCTTGACGTTGCGCACTCCCAGGCCTGGCACCCGCAGCAGCAGCTCCTTCGGCGCAAGGTTCAGGTCCACCGGGAAGCGTTCGGGATGGCGGATCGCCCAGGCCATCTTCGGATCGATGTCCAGATCCAGCATGCCACCCTGGGTGGTGTCGGTGATCTCCTCCACGCCRTAGCCGTAGAAGCGCAGCAGCCAGTCGGCCTGGTACAGCCGGTGCTCGCGCTGCAGCGGAGGCGGCTGCAGCGGCAGCTGGCGGCTCGCATCGGGAATCGGGCTGAAGGCGGAGTAGTACACCCGGCGCATGCGGTAGTTGCCGTAGAGGCTGTCGGCACTGGTCAGGATCTGCTGGTCGCTGGCACCGTCGGCGCCGACGATCATCTGCGTGCTCTGCCCGGCGGGTGCAAAGCGGGGAGGGCGAGGACGCGCGCCGCGGCTGGAAACCGGTGCGATCACTGCCGGCGCCTTGCGGGCCTCCTTGGCTTCTTCGATGCGCCAGCGCAGTTCGCCCATCGCGCCGCGGATCGATGTGCTGGTCTTTTCCGGTGCGAGGGTGGCCAGGCCCGCCTCGGTGGGCAGTTCGACATTGATCGACAGGCGATCGGCGTAACGACCCGCAGCGGCCAGAAGTTCTGGCGATGCCTCGGGGATCGTTTTCAGGTGGATGTACCCGGCGTATCGGTGCTCCTCGCGCAGTCGACGTGCCACCTCCACCATGCGCTCCATCGTGTAGTCCGCGTTGCGGATGATGCCGCTGGAAAGAAACAGCCCTTCGATGTAATTGCGCTTGTAGAAGTCCAGTGTGAGCGTGACCACCTCGTCCACGCTGAAACGCGCGCGCGGCACGTTGCTGGACACCCGGTTCACGCAATAGGCGCAGTCGTACACGCAGAAGTTGGTCAGCAGGATCTTCAGCAGCGACACGCAGCGGCCATCGGGCGTGTAGCTGTGGCAGATGCCCATGCCCTCGGTACTGCCGATGCCGCCGGAGGCGCGCGAATCGCGCTTGCCCGCACCACTGGAGGCGCAGGAGGCATCGTACTTGGCGGCATCTGCAAGGATGGCCAGCTTGCGTATGGTTTCCATTGAAGAAACCTACGCACGAGGGGTCTCATTGGATGAGACCGCCCCTTAACCCTTCRGGATTCCGCCGGGCATGGACCGGCTCTACCACCACGCGTCCGGTAGCGCCGGGCCATGCCCGGCGGGCGCGCCGTCAGAACCCGTGGGTAATGCTCGGCGCGCCGGCCGAGAAGTCCGCATACGGATCATGCTCGCCGCTGCCTCCTTCGGACAGGCGGAACTTCAGCGCCAGGCCATCGCGCGAGTCGGCCGCGCGCAGGGCTTCTTCCTGATCGATGGTGCCGTTCTTGGCCAACCGGAACAGGCACTGGTCGAAGCTCTCCATGCCTTCTTCCAGCGAAGYCTCCATCGCCGCCTTGATCTCGTGTACCTGGCCGCGACGCAGCAGGTCGCGGATCATCGGCGTGTTGATCAGTACTTCGGTGGCCGGCAGGCGGCGCCCCTCCTTGTTCTTCACCAGGCGCTGGCTGATCACCGCACGCAGGTTCAGCGCCAGGTTCATCAGCACGTTCTTGTGCGCGCTTTCCGGGAAGAAGTTGAGGATGCGCTCGATGGTCTGGTCGGCGTTGTTGGAGTGCAGGGTGGCCAGGCACAGGTGCCCGGTTTCGGCGAAGGCGATCGCCGCCTCCATCGTTTCGGCATCCAGGATCTCGCCGATCAGGATCACGTCCGGCGCTTCACGCATCGCGTTCTTCAGCGCATTGTGGAAGGCATGGGTATCGAGCCCGACCTCGCGCTGGTTGACGATGGACATCTTGTGCTTGTGCAGGTACTCGATCGGGTCCTCGATGGTGAGGATGTGACCGGTGGTGGTGCTGTTGCGATGGTCGATCATCGACGCCAGCGAGGTGGACTTGCCCGAGCCGGTGGACCCCACCACCAGCACCAGCCCACGCGGGGTCATGATGACGTCTTTCAGCACCTGCGGCAGGTTGAGCTCTTCGATGCTCGGAATCCGGCTGCGGATGGCGCGGATGACCATGCCCACTTCACCGCGCTGCTTGAACACGTTGACGCGGAAACGCCCGGCATCGGCCAGGGCGATGGCCATGTTGAGTTCCAGCTCGCGCTCGAACTGCGGCACCTGGCCCTCGTCCATCAGCGAGTAGGCGATCTTCTTCACCATTCCCGGCGGCAGGCCGGTATTGCCGAGCGGATACAGCTTGCCCTCGATCTTGATGTACACCGGCGCGCCGGTGGTCAAGAACATGTCCGAMGCGTTCTTTTCGGTCATCAGCTTCAGGAAGTAGCCGATATCCATTGCGAATTTTCCCCAACGAAACTGCCGGTRCCCGTTGCAAGCACGGTACCGGCTTGACGACAATGGCCGCGAACCGACAACCGGTACGGCCTCCCCAATGAAACGACTTAGCTTCGCACGAATGCGCCACAGCCTGTATGTGATGGCGTTTGCATTCGCACTCTCTGCTCCCGCCTGGGCGCAGGATGGCGCGTTGGAACTGGCCCAGGCCCGGCAGGCGGTGGACAAGGCCACCCAGGCCGACGCCGACCAGTACGCCCCGGACCTGATCGGGTTGGCCCGCCAGGGGCTGGAGCAGGCCCAGCGTGCCGCCGGCGACCGCCGCGAGCGCAAGAACGCACCGGCGCTGGCCCTGCGTGCCACCGTTGACGCCGATCTGGCCCGTGCCCGCAGCGAGGAAGCCACGGCGACCGCACAGCTGCAGCTGCGCCGCAACGAGGTCAACCAGCTGCAGCGCCAGTTGTCGACCGGGGAGGACCGCCGATGAAGACGATTTCCGCGCTGACCCTGGCTACGCTGCTGGCCCTGCCGACGCTGGCACTGGCCGCTGACAACCCGATGGTGGGCCAGCTGAGCCAGCGCCTGATGGCGATCCAGGCCAATCCGGACACCGCCGAACTGGGCGCCTTCGAGCGCATGCAGGCGCAGCAGGCCATCGCCACCCTGGAAAAGGCCAAGCGCCGTGACCAGGAGCTGGCCACCTACCTGGCCGAGCGCCGGGTCGAGATCGCCGAGACCGCCGTGCGGGCTGCGCTGGCCGCGCGCGAGGTCGACCGCCTGGAGCGCACCCGCGGCGACCTGCTGATCGAGGCCAGCCGCCGCGATGCCGCCCGCGCCCGCCAGGAGGCCGAACAGCTGCGCATGCAGGCGCAGATGCAGGCAGAAGAGGCCGAACGCCTGCGCCAGGCGGCCGAGGCCGAGACCCTGGCCCGCCAGGATGCCGAGAACGCCCTGACCAGCGTGGCCGGCAAGCAGCAGCAGCGCCTCAGCTCGGCCCAGCAGAACGCGGCCAAGCTGGCCCGTGAGGAAGCCGAGCTGGTGTCCGGGCAGAAACTGCCGGGCTCGAAGTTCGATGGCCGCGGCGAGGTCTTCACCTTTGCCGGTGACGCGTTTGCGGCCGGGGCCTCGAGCCTGTCCGGTGGCGCCCGCAACCAGGCCAAGGCCCTGGCCGAGTACGTGAACATCGGCAAGAAGGGCAGGATCCGCATCGAAGCCTATGACAGCGCCAATGGCGTCGGCCAGAAGCGCGCCGAGGCACTGCGCGACGCGCTGGTGTCGGCCGGTGTCGCCAGCAGCCGTATCCAGGTTGCTGGGAAGAAGGCCGCCTCCACCCGGGCCCGCTCGGCCGAGGTCGTCATCGCGCCGTAATTGATTGATATTGTTTGTTTTTCGTTGTGTTGAGTATTCAGCCTGAACCCCGCCTCGGCGGGGTTCGGTCTTTTTGCCGCAGGGGCTTGAACCCCGTCCAGAGCAAGCGTAGGGTCAATTGTCCGGGACGCAATAACGCGGACCGGACGATGGGAGGGCCGGGCCGATGCAAGCAGGGCGCGAACCGCAGCAGATCGAAGTGCGCAGGCCAGTGCCGCACGTCGTTGTGGGCACCCATGTGGGCATCGACCGGCACTCCTCCATGAACAACGCCCCGTGCCTTGCGGCCGGGGCGTTCGTGTATCTGTCGAAGGAGGTCCATCATGTTTGAAGATCAGCCCCAGAGCGAGATCGACGCCCGTCGCGCGCGCGATCCGGAGTTCCGGGCACTCCATGACCAGCACCGCAAGTTGAACAAGAAGTGCATGGATGCGGAGTTGGGTGTACTCCCGATCGATGATGTCACCCTGGGTCGAATGAAGCGCGAGAAGCTGCTGGCCAAGCAACGCCTTCTGCGAATGTACGAAACACCGCTCGCAACCTCGTCCCC
>NZ_JBFTOJ010000197.1:0-6808 GCF_056397905.1 Stenotrophomonas sp. 05L414_2 | reverse complement strand
GGTCAATGCCAACCCGCGCGATACCAAGGATCATCCGAATGGCGTGTGGACCCTGCCGCCGACCAACCAGCATGACAAGGCGGATGACGCCAAGTACCAGGCCATCGGTGAAAGCGACCGCATGACCCTGCGTTTCGTGAAGCCGTGACCCGGTAGCGCCGGGCCATGCCCGGCGAGCACGCGCGGCGTGGCATGGGACAATGCCCTGCCCGCCGCCTGCCGTCCCCGCGATGCTGATTGCCTTCAACAAGCCGTTCAACGTGCTCTGCCAGTTCACCGACCGCAGCGTGCCGCCGCGGCCGACATTGGCCGGCTTCGGTTTGCCGCCGCGCGTCTACGCTGCCGGCCGCCTCGACCATGACAGTGAAGGCCTGCTGCTGCTGACCGACAACGGTACGCTGGCGCACAAGTTGACCGACCCGAAGCACAAGGCGGACAAGCTCTACTGGGTGCAGGTGGAAGGCACGCCCAGCGACGGGCAGCTGCAGCAGCTGCGCGATGGCGTGATGCTCAATGACGGGCCGACGCTGCCGGCGAAAATCGAGCGCCTCGATCCTGCGCCTGAACTGTGGCCGCGCGATCCGCCGGTGCGCTTCCGCAAGACGGTGCCCGACAGCTGGCTGGCGATCACGATCCGCGAGGGGCGTAACCGCCAGGTGCGGCGAATGACCGCTGCGGTGAACCTGCCGACGCTGCGGCTGGTACGCGCTGCAATGGGGCCATACCGGCTGGATGACCTGCAGCCCGGGCAGTGGCGGCAGATCGGCTGAAAAAAAGGCCGGAGGCCTTGCGGCGTCCGACCCTCGTGCAGCGTCATGGGGTCAGAGCCCTTCCTGCGGAAGGGATCCGACCCCGGTCAATCAGGCGTCGCTGCCGATATCGCTGTGCTCGTCGACCACGGTGTCGTTGCGGCGATCGCGCGCGTTGATGCGCTGGGCCTGGCCGTTGACCACATGGCCATTGGCGGCCTTCTTCTTCTGCTGCTTGCGGTACAGCGCATAGCCCAGCAGGCCTACGCCCACGGCAGCTGCCGCGATGGTCACCGCCGGATTGCGGCGGGCGAACTTGGTGGCGACCTTGCCGCCAGTCTTCACCGCGCCAAGGGCGGCACCGGTCTTGATCCAGTCGCTGGCCTGCGGGCCGAGGTGACGCAGGCTGCCGCCCGCGCTCTTCAGGCCATCGCCTGCGGTATGGGCCAGGTCGAGGGCGCGCTCCAGGGCGCGGTCGGTGATTACGGTCAGCTTGCTCATGCGGGGGTGTCCTTGCCTCGGGTCGAAGTCCAGTGTCGCCTGTTGCCCGTAAACGGTATGTCAGTCAGGCGGGCGCGTGGTGTGACTCTACCGCAGCCATTCAGGAACGGGCGGGGTGTCGGCGCGCATCACGTCCCGCGCGGCTTGGCCCGGTGGGTCGCCGTAGCCGTCCAAGGGTCGTCCGGCCACGGGTGGCGCGGGTAACGGCCCTTCATCTCCTTCTTCACCTCGGCGTAGGTGTTCTCCCAGAAATTGCGCAGATCCTGGGTGACCTGCAACGGCCGGCCACCCGGCGACAGCAGGTGCAGGGTCAGCGGCACCCGGCCATCGGCGATGCGTGGCRTATCGGCCAGGCCGAACAACTCCTGCAGCTTCACCGCCAGCACCGGCGGCAGCGGCTCGCCGCTTTCGCCGTCCAGCGCGTAGCTGATCGGCCGCTCCAGCCCCGACGGCACGGTGATCYGGGTGGGCGCGTGGCGCTCGACCAGCTGCCGTTGCGACCATTCCAGTGGCGACTTCAGCGCTTCGCCGAAACTGGCCTCGTCCAGTGCATCCAGCCGTGTCCTGCCCGCGAACGCCGGCTGCAGCCACTGCGCACGGTTGGCCAGCAATGCGGCATCACTGCAGTCGGGCAGGCCCAGCTCGGGCATCCAGCGCCGCAGCGATTCCACCCGTGCCTGCCACTGGCGCAGACCGTCGGTCCATGGCAATGCCTGCAGGCCGAGCTCGGCAACGGCGTCGGTGAGTGCCTGCGCCGCCAGCTGCGGATCAACCCGGCCAGCCGAACGGCTGTCCATCACGATGCGGTCGAAGCGTGTTTCGCGCAGCGCGACCAGGGCGCGGCGGGTGTCATCCCAGCGCACCGCGTCTTCGGTCACGAAGCGCTCGGGCCAGTGCCTGCGCAGAAAGCCTTCATCCACCGGTGCGGCGCGCAGCAGCAGCGCGTCGCGCGCCTCGAAGCGCAGTTCGCTGGCCACCAGCCACGGTTCGCCCCGCAGGTCGCTCAGTTCATGCAGGCGGGCGCTGCGGCCGTTGGCCAGCAGGTAACGCAGCGGGTCGTTCGGATGCTGGAAGGCAATGCGGTCGGGGAAGGCATGGGCCAGCAGGTCGCCCAGTTCGTGGGCCTCGATGCTGGCGGGCGGTGTAGCGTCACAACGCAGGCGACGGCGCCACTGTTTGGCAGCGGCATCGATGGCGGCCAGGCCACTGCGATTGGCATCGGCCGGCGCACGGCCGTTGCGGAAGGCCGCCAGTGCGCGCCAGCGTGCGGCCAGTGCATCACCGCCCTGGCGCAATGGGTCACGAGCTTCCAGCAATGCCGCCAGATCGGCGGCCAACGCCTGCGCGCGGGCATCAGCTGCGGCCAGCAGCATCGCGGCCATCCGCGGATGGGTGCCCAGCGCCAGCACGCGACGGCCAAGTGCAGTGATCGCGCCGCTGCTCGACAACGCGCCCAGGCGCTGCAGCAGTTCGCGTGCGGCGGCCATCGGCCCGGTCGGTGGCGGGTCGAGGAAGCGCAGGTCGCTGCTGCCCCAGGCGGCCAGTTCCAGCGCAAGGCCGGCCAGTTCAACCTGGTCGATCTCGGCGCGACGCTGCGGTTCCAGCCGCTGCGACTGCGGCCACAGCCGCCAGGCCACGCCCTCGGCCACGCGCCCGGCACGGCCGGCACGCTGGTCGGCCGAGGCCTGCGCAATGGCGACCACGTCCAGGCGGGTGAATCCACTGTTGGGGTCGTAGCGCGGCTCGCGCGCCTGGCCGCTGTCGATCACCACGCGCACGCCGGGCAGGGTCACCGAGGATTCGGCGACGTTGGTGGCGAGCACCACGCGGCGGCGGCCGTCGCTGGCGGCCTGCAGCACGCGCGCCTGCTGTTCCACCGGCAGTTCACCGTGCAGGGCCAATACGTCCACCGCAGCGCCAGCAAGACTGTCCTGCAGGCCTGCCTGCACGCGTGCGATCTCACGTTGGCCGGGCAGGAACACCAGCAGGTCACCGGGGTGCTCGGCCAGCGCCTGCTGCACCGCGCGTCGCACCTGCAGTTCCAGCGCCTCGTCACGCCGGGCAGGGAAGTGGCTGATTGCCACCGGATAGCTGCGGCCTTCGCTGCTCAGTCGTGGTGCATCGAGGAAGCGCGCCAGGCGTTCGCCATCGAGCGTCGCCGACATCACCAGCAACCGCAGGTCATCGCGCAGCTGCGACTGCACGTCCAGCGCCAGCGCCAGGCCCAGGTCGCCACTGAGGTGGCGCTCGTGGAATTCGTCGAACAGGATCGCGCCCACGGTCTCCAGCATTGGATCGTCCTGCAGCATCCGGGTCAGGATGCCCTCGGTGACGACCTCGATGCGCGTGCGCGCCGATACCTTGTTCTCGAAGCGGATGCGGTAGCCGACGATGCCGCCGACCTCCTCACCGAGCTGGCGCGCCATGAACATCGCGGCACTGCGCGCGGCCACCCGGCGTGGTTCCAGCAGGATGATCCTGCGACCCTCCAGCCACGGCGCATCGAGCAGCGCCAACGGCACCTGGGTGGTCTTGCCCGCGCCAGGCGGGGCTTCCAGCACCAGCCGCGGGTGCACGGCCAGGTGCTGCTGGATCTGCGGCAGCAGCGGAGAGATGGGGAATTGCGGGGCGTTCATCTGCAAAGGATAAGGGGCCATGGCGGGCACGGGTACAATGCGCGGGTTTTCCTGCCTCTGCTGCCCCCATGCATCTGATCGATATCGGCGCCAACCTGACCCACGACTCCTTCGACCGCGACCGCGACGCCGTGCTGGACCGCGCACGCCAGGCCGGTGTGGTGCAGATGATCATCACCGGTGCCAGCCGCGAGCATTCGCCGCTGGCCCTGCAGCTGGCGCAGCAGCACCCGGGCTTCCTGTACGCCACTGCCGGCGTGCACCCGCACCACGCGGTGGAGTACACCGACGAGTGCGATGCGGAGATGCGCGCACTGCACGCCCATGCCGAAGTGGTGGCGGTGGGAGAGTGCGGGCTGGACTACTTCCGTGATTTCTCGCCGCGCCCGGCGCAGCATCGCGCGTTCGAGCGCCAGCTGCAGCTGGCTGCAGACAATGGCAAGCCGCTGTTCCTGCACCAGCGCGACGCGCATGCCGATTTCATGGCACAGATGAAGAACTTCGAAGGCCGCATCGGTCCGGCCGTGGTGCACTGCTTCACCGGCGAGCGCCAGGAGCTGTTCGATTATCTCGACCAGGACTGGTACATCGGCATCACCGGCTGGCTGTGCGACGAGCGCCGTGGCGGTCACCTGCGCGAGCTGGTGAAGAACATTCCGGCCAACCGGTTGATGATCGAGACCGACGCACCGTACCTGCTGCCGCGCACCTTGAAGCCGATGCCGAAGGATCGCCGCAACGAACCGGTGTTCCTGTCGCACATCGTGGAAGAGCTGGCGCGGGACCGTGGCGAGGATGTGCAGACCACGGCCGCAAACGCCACGGCTGCCACGCGTGCGTTCTTCCGGTTGCCGGACGCCGCCTGATCGGCAAACGGTAGTGCCGGCCGCTGGCCGGATCCGGTAGCGCCGGGCCATGCCCGGCGAGCGAAGCGGCAATATCCGTCAGCCGGGAGTGCCCGGATCCGGTAGCGCCGGGCCATGCCCGGCGAGCGAAGCGGCAATATCCGTCAGCCCTTCCCGATACGTTGGAAACCGCGGCGTCCAGCCCAGCGCGTCGCGCGTGCTGCGGCTGTCGATGCGCTTGCTGCTCTGGTAGAAGCGCCGCAATGTCGCGCTGACTGATGGATCGTCCCAGGCCACCGCGGGTGGCATGGCGAAACCCCCCAGCTGCGCAGCGAAGGCCAGTACATCCTGCGGCGGTGCCGGTTGGTCATCGCTCGGCAGATACAGTGCGTTGGCCATGGGGCGTTGCATCGCGGCGATCACCACCGCAGCCAGGTCGTCCACGTGCAGGCGATTGAACACCAGCCCTGGCCGCACTACGTGCCGCGCGCGGCCCTGCGCCAGCTGCAGCAGCGCGTTGCGCCCGGATCCGTAGAGGCCCGGCAGGCGGAACATCGCCGAGGCGATACCGCGCGCATCCGCCAGCGCACGCCATTGCGTTTCGGCGAGGCGACGCTGCATGCCTGCCGGCCCGGTGGCATCGGCCACGCTGTGCTCATTGATCCAGCCACCGTCGCGGTCGCCGTAGACCGAGGTCGACGACAGGTAACCGAGCCAACGCAGTGAACTGCTGTCGCGCAACGCGGCATGCAGCAGGCGCAGCGCCGGGTCGCCCTCGGCATCGGGAGGGACGCTGCACAGCACCGCGTCGGCATGGGCAATCGCAGCGAGCAGGCTCGGGGCAAGCGCGGCGTCAGCACGCAGCTGATGACGCAGCAGGCCATCGTCAGGTGCCGACGCCGGATCGCGCACCGTGCCTTCCACGTGTACGCCCTGGGCCTGAAGGCGCGCGGCCAACACGCGGCCACTCCAGCCCATGCCGAGGATCAGTACGCGCTTCGGCAACGGGCCAGGCATGTTCATCGGATCACACCGAGCGCTGGGCCTGGTAGGCCTGCAGGCTGCTGTAGGCGACCTGCAGCAGCAACGCTTCCTGGCCCGCGGCGCGCGCACGCGCCAGCATGTCGCCGACGATCTGGGCCGCTTCCACCTGCTGGCCTGCCTCCAGGTCGCGCAGCATCGACGCCTTCAACGCCGAACCGGCCTGGGTCAGGGTGCCACGCGCGGTGTCCTGCGCCGCCTGCGGCACCGGCTCACCCGCTGCTTCGGCCACCGCCAGGCATTCGTCATAGAGCCCACGCACGATGGCGTCGCCGTCATCGGTGGCCACGATCGTGCCGATGTCCGCACGCAGCAGGCAGGTGGCCGCCGCCAGCGCGGTCAGGAACGTGTACTTGATCCACTGTTCCTGGCCGATGTGCTCACTGGCCAGATGATCGAGATTGGCCTGCGCACACGCTGCTGCGAACGCCTGCACGCGCGCGGAGATCGCACCGCCATCGCGTTCGCCGAAGGTCAGCTTGGCCGGCTTGCCCAGGTGCAGCACGGCCCCATCAGGCGCCTTGGTCGCACTGATGAAGCACAGACCGCCGAGCACGGCGTCGCGGCCGAAGCGCGCGTCGAGCGCGTTGTAGTGATGCAGGCCGTTGAGGATCGGCAGCACGGTGGTACCCGCGCCCACCGCCGGGGCGATGGCATCGATCGAGCTGTCCAGATCGTAGGCCTTGCAGCTGAGGATCACCAGATCGAACGGCTTGTCCGCAGCCAGCGCAGGCAGGGCATCTGCGGTGACGTGCTGCACCGGGAACGTGGCATCGCCCACCGGGCTGCGCAGCACCAGGCCATCACGATCCAGCTGCGCGGCGCGCGCGGGGCGCACGAGGAAGGTCACGTCCACGCCAGCCTGGGCCAGGCGACCACCGAAGTAACCGCCGGTACCGCCGGCGCCGAGGATCAGGATACGCATTGCACGCTCACTGCAGTTGGGGGATTCACTGCAGCGATTGTGCCGGAGTTTGCGGCCAACGGCTGAGCCCCTCGTGGTGGTTTGAAGCGCAAGCTGTGTTTGGGTCGGGCG
>NZ_JBFTOJ010000196.1:0-6817 GCF_056397905.1 Stenotrophomonas sp. 05L414_2 | reverse complement strand
ATCCACAGCAGGCCGTGGGTGAGCAGTACCAGCGTGGCCGCGCGTCGTATCCGCAGCCACACCGCCAGCGTCGCCACGGCGATGGCGAAGGTCAGCAGGCCATCTCCGAACACGGGCAGCAGGGTGTCGGGCATCGCCCGCCGTGCCAGCTGCGCCTGCGCCCAGGGGCTGTCGGTCAGCATCATCACGCCAAGCGCGCCGGTGGCCAGCATCAGCAGCAGGCTGTAGCCGAACAGATAGCGACGCACGCACAGGCGACGCAGCAGGCCGGGCAACAGCGGCGCCACCGCCAGTGCCATCGCCGGCAGCATCGGCAGCACGTACACCTCGCGCTTGCCCGGGCTGGCAGTGAAGAACAGCAGGACCAGCGCGGCCCAGCCCAGCAGCAGCCACTGGCGCTGGTCGCCGCGACGCAGCCGGCGCCACCACGGTTTGACCATCAGCGGCAGCAGCAGCGCACCCGGCAGCCACAGCGTGGCGATCACCTGCAGGTAGTACCAGACCGGCTGGCGATGGTGCCAGGCGTTGGCATAGCGSGTGCCGGTCTGCTTGAACAACAGTTCGTGGGCGTACGACTGCAGTGATGCACTGGGTTCATGCAGCAGCGCCCAGCCCAGCGGTGCCAGCCACACCGCCGTGCCCAGCAGGAAGGCCGGAATCAGCCACAGCAGGCTGGCGGGGTGGGGGCCGTCCACCGGCCGGCCGCGACGGCGCTGGTACAGCCGCCAGCCCAGCCAGGGCAGCACCATCAGCAAGGGCAGGAAGCCCACCCCCTTGGTCACCGTGCCGACGCCGGCGGCGAAGCCGGCCAGCCACAGGGCCGGCAGGTTGCGGCGCTCGCAGAGGTGGCGCAGCAGGCCCCACAGGGCCAGCGTGGTCATGCCCACCAGCACCATGTCGATCTGCGCGCGCTTGGCCATCAGGCCGAACTGCAGGGTGCAGAACAGTGCGCCAAGCGCGTACAACGAATGCCGTGGCGACCATAGCCGGCGTGCCAGGTCGGACACCAGCCACAGGCTGAGCAGCGCGGCCAGCAGCGACGGCAGCAGGAACGACCACTGCCAGCTGCCGACCACCTGGTGGGCGGCGGCCTGCAGCCACATKAACACCGGCGGCTTCTCGGCGTACAGCTCGCTGCCCCGGTGTGGCAGCAGCCACTCGCCGCTCTCCACCATGGCACGTGCGGCCAGCACGAAGCGTGGTTCGTCCGGTGGCTGCGGCTGGCGCATGCCAAGCCCGGCCGCCAGCGCCATCACGATCAACAACCACAGCAGCGGCAGGTGCCAACGGCGGGGCAGGGCAACGGGCACGGCAGGCTCCGGGAGCAAAACGGCCATTCTGATGAGGGGCACGTGGGAAAGCCGTCGGAGCGGCCGGCATGGCGACCGCATTCCGACATCCGCAGCGCTACCATGGCATGAACTTCCGTGGATGTTTCGTGCATGCGCCTGTTGGTGATCGAGGACAACCGCCAGTTGGTGGCCAACCTGTTCGACTATTTCGAGTCGCGCGGGCATGTGCTCGACGTGGCCCCGGATGGCATCACCGGCCTGCACCTTGCCGGCAGCCACCCGTATGACGCGGTGATCCTGGACTGGATGCTGCCGCGCATGGAAGGCCCGGAGGTGCTGCGGCGGCTGCGCTCCGAGCACGCCTCGGAAGTGCCGGTGATCATGCTGACCGCACGCGACGAACTGCCGGACAAGATCGCCGGCTTCCGGGCCGGCGCAGATGATTACCTGACCAAGCCATTCGCACTGCCGGAACTGGAAGTGCGCCTGGAGGCGCTGCTGCTGCGCGCGCAGGGTCGCAATCCGCGCAAGCGCCTGCAGGTGGGCGACCTGGTGCTGGACCTGGCCAGCCTGGAGGCGCAGCGCGCCGGCCAGGTGCTGCACCTGTACCCGGCCTGCCGCAAGCTGCTGGAAGTACTGATGCGCGCCAGCCCGGGTGCGGTCACCCGGCAGCAGCTGGAATTCGCCCTGTGGGGTGACGAACCACCGGACGGTGACCTGCTGCGCTCGCATGTGTACGAACTGCGCCGCAGCGTGGACGGCCCCTTTGCCGACAAGCTGATCCACACCCTGCCACGGGTGGGCTACCGGCTGGCGTCCACCGCAGGCGCGGACGCACGGAACGATGACGATGGCGCGTAAGCCCGGGCCGCTGTATCGGCGGGTGGTGTGGTGGCTGCTGGGCTACCTGGCGCTGATTTCGCTGGCGGTGTTCAGTGTGGGCAACTACGTGCACGAACACGCCGAGCACGCGGCGTGGCGCGCGCTGCTCAATTCCGAACTGGACAGCATCGTCGAGCACACCGAGCACGAGCCGCACTATCGCTGGCAGGACTCGGACACGCTGAGCCTGTTCCGCTTCAATGAAGCCAACATGCCCGCCAGCCTGCGCACCCTGCATCCGGGGTTGCATGACGGGGTGATGATCGGCGAGCGCGAGACGGCGGTGATGGTGCGCGATACCGGCTCGATGGGGCGGGTTGCGCTGGCCCTGGACATCTCCGATTTCCACGATCTTGAACAATTCGCAACGCGCTGGGTGATGCTGGCCGGCATCATCATGATCTTCGTCACCGTGTTGATGGCCTCCTTCGGCATGGAGCGCATGGTGCGCCCCTTGAGCCTGCTGGCCCAGCACATCGGTGCACTGCGGCCCGGCGTGCAGGGCCAGCGCATTGACGTCGATCCGCGCGGCAGTTCCGAGCTGCACACCATCGCCGATGCGCTGAACGATTACCTTGATCGCAACGAGCAGTTCGTCGAGCGCGAGCGGGTGTTCATCAGTACCGCAAGCCATGAACTGCGCACGCCGATCGCAGTGATGACCGGTGCCGCCGAACTGGCGCTGGAGCAGCCCGGCCTGCCTGAGCGCGCACGACAGCAGATGCAGCGTGTGCTGCGTACCGCGCAGGGCGTTGAGCAGCTGATCGAGCTGTTGCTGGTGCTGGCGCGTGATCCCGCTCGCCTGGCTGCCCGTGCCGAGCGCATCGCGCTGGACCAGCTGCTGCCGGAGATCGTCGACGACCATCGCCACCTGCTGGGCGACAAGGACCTGAGCATCGGCATCCAGGCCGCGCCGGTCGACATCGTCGCGCCGCTGGCGGTGGTGCAGGCAGCGATCGGCAACCTGCTGCGCAATGCCATCGAGAACAGCGGCCGCGGTCATATCGAGCTGCGCCTGACCTCGGCAGCGGTGTTGACCCTGCAGGACCCCGGCCATGGCATGAGCCCGGAGGAGATCGCAGCGATCCACGCGCGGATGGCCCGCGGTGAGCGCGGCGACCGCGGCGGCATCGGCCTGGAACTGATCGCGCGGCTGTGCGAGCACCTGGGCTGGACCCTGCAGCTGCAGCCCTGCCAGCCGCGCGGCACCCTGGCCTCGCTCGACTTTGGTACATCGCGGCCAGGCTGACCTGTCCGTCGACCAAGGTCGACGCCTACCAGGCAATGGCCGCGTGCGTTCCGGTAGGTGCCAACCTTGCTTGGCACGCTGGCCGCGTCACCGCCCCGTTGGCCGCGCCACGTGCTGGTCGATCAGGATCACGTTGCCATCGGGATCGGTCAGCTGCAGATAGGCCGGACCTTCGCCATCGGGATCGGCACGCGCCGTGAGCGCGATGCCCTTGGCGTCCAGCTCGGCCTGCACCTCACGCACGTCCTGGAAGGACGCCAGTTCCTGCTTGTGCTGGTCCCAGCCGGGATTGAAGGTGAGCAGGTTGCCCTCGAACATGCCCTGGAACAGGCCGACCACGATGCCGTTGTTGCGCAGTACCAACCAGTTCTGCGCCGCATCACCACCGGTCACCGAGAACCCCAGCGCTTCGTAGAACGCACGTGAGGTGGCCAGGTCCTTCACCGCCAGGCTGACTGAAAAAGCGCCGAGTTGCATGGGGCAGGCTCCAGTAGGGAATGCAGCGATTCTCGGCAGGCCGACGCGCTGCCGCAAGCAGCGCAGCATGACCCTGCGTGAAGACTATGTTAATTTCGACCCGCGCCGCTTATGCGGCGCTTTTCTTTTCCGCTCTTTCGATCGACAGAGGATCCCATGCCGACCGAACCCGCTACTGCCCTGATCAGCAACGACATCGTTGGCCTTGGTCTGATCGCCGCCACCCTTGCCCTGATCTTCTGGGCCGCCAGTGGCCCGACGCCCCTGCTGAAGAAGATCTTCGCCTGGGTGCCTGCACTGCTGCTGTGCTATTTCATCCCCGCCATCTACAACACCGCCGGTGTCATCGATGGCCACAACACCTCGCTGTACAACCCGGTCGCCCGCGATGTGCTGTTGCCGGCGGCGCTGGTCCTGCTGACCCTGTCGATCGACCTGAAGGGCATCGCCAAGCTGGGGCCGAAGCTGCTGCTGGTGTTCTGCGCCGGCACCGCCGGCATCATGCTCGGCGCCATCGTCTCCTTCCAGGTGATGAAGCTGATCCATCCGGAAACCGTGGCTGGCGACACCTGGGCCGGGATGGCCGCGTTGGCCGGCAGCTGGATCGGCGGTGGCGCCAACATGGTCGCCATGCGCGAAGTGTTCGGCACCGATGCCACCACCTTCGGCCAGTTCGCGGTGGTCGACGTGGCCTGCGCCAGCCTGTGGATGGCGATCCTGTTGTTCATGGCCAACCGCGCCCAGCAGATCGATGCCCGCAACGGTGCCGACACCCGCGCCATCGATGAGATGAAGGCGCGCATCAGCGCCTACGAGGCACAGAACGCGCGCATCCCCAGCATGACCGACCTGATGGTGATCGTCGGCGTGGCACTGGGCGGCGTCGGCCTGGCCCATGCCATCGCCGCACCGCTGTCGGGCTGGTTCAAGGCCAATGTCAGCTGGGCCAGCCAGTTCAGCCTCGACAGCCAGTTTGTGTGGGTGATCCTGCTGTCCACCGCGATGGGCCTGACGCTCAGCTTCACCCGTGCACGCCGGCTGGAAGCGGCAGGCGCCTCGCGCCTGGGTACCGTGTTCCTGTATTTCCTGATCGCCTGCATCGGCATGCAGATGAACCTGTTGTCGCTGCTGGATCGTCCGTGGCTGTTCCTGCTGGGGGCCATCTGGATGGCCACCCACGTGCTTGTGCTGTGGATCGTGGCCAAGCTGGTGCGTGCGCCGCTGTTCTTCTTCGCGATCGGTTCGCAGGGCAACATCGGCGCCGCCGCCTCGGCACCAGTGGTGGCGGCAGCATTCCATCCGACGCTGGCGCCGGTGGGCGTGCTGCTCGGTACGGTCGGATATGCCACCGGTACCGGCCTGGCGTATGTGACCGGGTTGATCCTGAAGTGGATGGCCAACGGCTGAGCCCTCTCGCGGCCAGCGACGGAAATCAGGAACGGGTAGAGCCGAGCCCACGCTCGGCTGTTTTTCGCGGGACGCTGCCGGAACTGTGCGGCACATACCGGAACGTATGGCGCGTGCGCCGTAGCGTGGGAAGCTCCTGCCGGCGTTGCCGGCGACGTTCGATGGGGCCGTCGATGATGAAGCAATGGAGGTTTCGGGTTTCCGCACTGGTGCTGTTGCTGGCCAGCACGGGGGCCTTCGCGCAGGGGCCGGTGAGGGCCGGCGGCGCCGATGTGCAGATGCTGACCGATGCCGGTGCGCGCGAGGTGGCGGCACTGATCGCCCAGCCAGGGTTCGCCGATGCAGTGCGCAGCTCGCTGCATGCGGCGCCGGAGCAGGGCGTGCCGGTGCAATTGTTGATGGGCCGTTTCGATCCGCAGGCGCATACGCTGGCCAGTGCATCGCTGGCTGCTGGCGATCGCCAGCTGCGCCAGCGCAAGGGGCTCCCGGCACAGGGGCAGGGGCTGCTGCAGTTGCGTGCGTACGTGCCCGAGGGGCACTCGCTGGCGGCCATCAATGCGCATCCGCTGTGGGTGGCCAGTCTGCCGCGTGGCAATGATCGCGACTGGACCACGATCACCGCATACGACGCGCAGGGCCGCGCGCATGTACTGGATGCGAAACGGGCCCCGGACTTTCCGGTGCTGATCGTCGACGTCGACACGCGGCGCGCCGTGCAGGAGGGCATGGCCCTGGTCAATGCGGGGCTGAAGGCTCGCGGCCTGCAATCGCCCGAACGCATCCAGCTGTCGGCTGACGGAACGCAGGCGTCGCTGGATATCACCCGCCTGGACCGCATCCGCCTGGCGGACGACCAGGAGCCCTGGGCGCTGGGGGCAGCCGAGGTGTTCGCTGTTGTTTCCGGTCTGCAGGTGGGCGCCACCGCACCGGAGATGGTCACCGTCGACATGCCGTACCTGGACTACGACGGTACCGACTACACCCCGCAGCAACCGCTGATCATCTGGGGCAACTATCGCTTCAACGCCGCCAACGTGCAGCTGTTCGAAGATGACGGCGATACCAACTACCAGGAGCTGCTGGTGGCGCTGAGCAACGGCGTCAAAGCCGCACTGGGCGCCTTCGCTCCTGAGTATGCCGTCATCGCCGACATCGCAGGCGCGATCCTCAAGGCCATGCCCACGTCGTGGTTTGCCAATGACATCGACTATATCGACAGCTATTACTTGTTGCAGCGCGGCCAGGCCTACCAGGACCGGATGGGAGCGGCCAACAACGCCAAGGTCACCCTGACCCCGATCACCCTCACGGAGTAGTTACGCCGGGCGGCGCCCGCAACCGCCGGCATCCACGAACAGAAAGGGGCCTGATCCGTTCTCCAGGGAAAACGGATCAGGCCCCGGATGATTCGCACCGTCACCGGAAATCTGTCAMAGGTGGGGCGGTGTGGGCTTGCAGGACCGTTGGCGCCATGGATGGCGCCATCGAGCCCCCATGGACGGGTTTACGG
>NZ_JBFTOJ010000195.1:0-6826 GCF_056397905.1 Stenotrophomonas sp. 05L414_2 | reverse complement strand
CCATGAAAGCGACTGTCAAAAAGACCGTACTCGCCATGGCAATTGCCACTGCCTCGACCGCTGCTGCGGCCAATGGCTGGGACAACCAGAATGCCAATGCGAACATCAACCACAACCATGTCGTGACCGAAACCCGCAACGACACGCACAACCATACCGACAACGAAGTCCGCAACTGGACCCGCACCAACACCACGGTACGCAACAACACCGACACCTCGAACGTGAGCCGTACCCGCACGGTGAACGTCAACGAGCAGGTGCAGAAGAACAGCAACATCCAGGCCGACGAGCGCAAGGAAAAGAACAACCACGGCGTCGACGTGAACCTGGAGAAGGATCTGCGGCTGAGCTCGGACATCAACTTCTCCGGCGATCCGACCATCACCGGTGACATCGACCTGGATTCGGCAGCCATCGCCGTGATCGACAACCGCCAGTCGATCAGCAACAACCTCACCGGCAACAGCCTGGTCACCAACAGTGCATCGATCGCTGATGATGTCGGTGCGGGTGCCTCCGGCAACCTCGGCTTCAACGTGGTGGCCGGCGACAACAACGCGCAGGACAATGCTGCGTCGCTGTCCGCTGCGGATGCTTCCTTCAGCTTCGGCATGGCCGACGCCGAGGTGTTCGTCAACCAGGCCGGCTTCGGCAACACCACCATGAACTCCGGCGTCACCAACGCCGCCGGCCTCGGTGGCAATGCCTTCGGCGGTGCCTCGGGCAACATCGGCGTGAACATCGCCTCGGGCAACAACAACGAGCAGAAGAACGCGCTCGCAGCCTCGGTGGCAACCAGTGCGATGGCACAGTCGAGCATCAGCTCCAACCAGGTGTCCACCGGCAACACCGTGTCCAACGCCGGCTTCGTGCAGTCCTACACCGATACGGTGCAGGTCGGCCTGAGCGGTCGCGTCGCAGGCGGTACCCTGGCCGTGGGTGCCGGTACCTATCGCGGCACCGGCAATGCCTACCAGATGGCCAACTACTACCTCGATTCGTGGAGTGGTGATCTGCCGCATCCGGGTGGCAATGCGACCGGGCACATCGATCTGGACAACGAGATCCAGAATGCAACGATGAACCCGAACCGGCCGGGAGTGGGTGGCCTGGGCTTCGATACGCGTGAAAGCGGCACCAGCCAGTTCGTCGAGCTGGGCGTGGCCGACCTGTATGCCAGCCTCAGTGGCACGGTCAGCACCACCCGCTGGGTGAACGTCAATGCGACCAACACCTCGGCACTGTCCGGCAGCGCGTTCTCCGGCGCGTCCGGCAACATCGGCGTGAACGTGGCATCGGGTACCGGCAACCTGCAGGCCAACAGCCTGGCATTGGCCGTGGCGCAGCCGAGCACCGGCGGTGGGACCGGCGGCGGCGAGTGATCCACGGTGTGACCGCTTTCGCAGCGAACCTGCGTTGAGCGCAACAAGCCCGGCCATCCGCCAATGGCCGGGTTCCCCCGGGGGCCCCTGTCCCTCCTCCCCCTTGGGGCAGGGGCTCCTTCCTTCTCGTGGAGAACGGCATGGCCGGTCATCGCTGGTGGTTGCGTCTGCTGCCCTGCCTGCTGCTGCTGACCAGCGCATGTGGCTGGGCAGGCGAGGTGGTGTTCAGCGGGGTGCTGCCCAATGGCGCGCTGCTGCAGCAGAAGGTGGAAAGCATGCAGGAGCGGCGTTATCGCAACCTGGTGCGGCAGCACACCGACTACAGCTGCGGGGCGGCCGCTCTGGCCACCATCCTGCGTTATGCCTACCACCTGGACACCACCGAGGCGACGGTGATCGAGGGAATGATGGGGGTATCGGATCCACAGCTGGTCAAGGAACGCGGTTTTTCACTGCTGGACATCAAACGCTATGTCGAATCGCTGGGCATGCGTGGACGCGGTTATCGCATCGATGAATCGCGCCTGCGCACGTTGCGGGTTCCTGGACTGGTGCTGATGGATGTACGCGGCTTCCGGCATTTCGTCGTGCTAAAGCAGGTGCGCGACGGGGTGGTGGAAGTGGCCGATCCGATCCTGGGCAACCGCAGCCTGTCACTGGCCGAGTTCAGTGCCGCCTGGCCGTCACGCGCCGTTTTCGTCGTGATCGGCAGCGACTTCGATCGCAATACGGTGCTGCTGCAACCCAGCGAACGGCCCAGTGCCCGCGCGTTGTATGCGCGGCAGGGACCGATCACCGACGCCGAACTGGTCGACTTCGGCTTCAGCCACGCCGACCTGTTCTGAAGGAGGCACGATCATGCAATGCCAACGTGTAGTACTCGCTCTGCTGCTGATGTTGCCGGTGTCGCCGTTGATGGCGGCAGACGGTGCACCGGGGCGAGGCCTGAAGGAAATACCCGATCCCGAACTGAACCTGATGCGCGGCCGCTACACCGTKGGCGGCAACAACGTGGCCTGGTTCGGGGTGACGATGATTTCGCAGTGGCAGGGCCCCAACGGTGCAGTGGTGCAGGGCGCGCTGACCCTGGGCATGGATTTCCGCAATGGCGGCACACCCAAGCTGAGCTTCCAGCCAAGCGTGCAGGTTACCGCCGCTGACGCACCGTTGCCGGCAACGGCAGGGCGCAGCATCGACAGTACCGGCCTGGCCAATGCCAGCGGACTGGTGCAGAGCGTGCAGGTGGCCGGCGATGGCAACACCGCACGCAACGTGACCACCCTGACCGTGCGTGACGGCGCGGTGCCGACCGCACTGGGCGATGACGGCAGCCGCATGGCACAGGCACAGCAGGGCGGGGCTACTGCCACCGCCATGCTCGATGGTAACCAGGCGCGCCTGCTGCTGCAGGTTGATGGGCAGAGCCTGGTACAGCAGTGGATCCGCAATGGCAGCGTGGGGCAGGGCATTGCCCTGGCCGGCGATGGACAGACCGCCAGCAACCGGCTGCAGCTGGAGCTGGTACGCAATACCGCGGCCAACAACCTGCCCTTGAGCCAGAACGTGGCCCAGGCGATCGGGATGAACCGCGGCATGGGCCCAGGCCAGTAACACGGCCTGGTCGGGGGGAACCGACGCACAACGCAGGTCACCGACATGCACACTCTCTACCGGCTTACTCCGCTGGCGCTGGCGGCGCTGGCGGCCACTGCCTTCGCCCAGCAGCCTGCGCCCAGTGATGGCGCCGACATGCAGGCATTGATCGCGCAACTGGAACAGCTCAAGGTCAATTACGCACAGGAGGTACGACGCCTGCGCGAACTGGACATGCAGGTGCAGGCGATGCAGGCGCGGCTGAGTGGTCGCGCAGGCCCCGGTGCGACGCCCGCTGCGCCGTTGGCGCCGGCTGCGGCATCCGCGGTACCGCCCAGCAGCGAAGGCTATGCCAGCAGCGCGGCCGAGGCACAGCAGGCCAAGCAGGAGGCCCGGCGCAGCGTGGATGACGTCAAGCAGCAGCAGGCGGCATTGTTCTCGCGCCGGTTCACCATCGAAAACGGCCTCACCTATGCGCGCTACGACCGCAAGCAGCTCACGCTCAACGGGTTCCTCGCCCTCGATGCGATCTTCCTTGGCAACATCGCGATCGAGAACGTCGAATCCGATTCGTTGACCTACAACCTGGCTGCGCGCTGGGGCGTCAGCCCCAACCTCACCTTGAACATGGACGTGCCGTACCTGGCACGGCGCACGGTCTACCAGAAAGGCGGTGCCGGCGGTGCTGCGGCGGCGATCGCGCAGGAAGAAACCAACGGCAGCGGCATCGGCGATGTCAGCCTGAGTGCCAATTACCGGCTGTTCTCCGAACGCGGCTGGCGCCCGGAGACGGTGCTGACCGGTGGCGTTACCGCACCAACGGGCCGCGCACCCTATGGGCTGGACTGGAAAGTAATCGAGCGCGATGACGATGACTACATCCGCTTCGCAGTGCCGCAGGAACAGCCGACCGGCAACGGCGTGTGGCAGGCCAACCTGGGCGTATCGATGGTGAAGACCGCCGATCCGGCGATCCTGTTCGCCAACGCCGGCTACATCCATTCGTTCCCGCGCGGTTTCAGCGATATCGACAGCAACCCGGATACGGTCAACCCCGGCGATGTGAAACTGGGCGGTTCGGTGTACTTCGGTGCCGGCGTGGCATTCGCGTTCAACGAGCGCACCAGCCTGAGCATTTCCTTCAGCGACAAGATCAGCACGCGCGCCTCGACCCGGTTCAAGGGCGGTGAATGGGTGAAGGTGATCGGCAGCGATGCCAATRCGGCCTCGCTCAATCTCGGCGTGACCTACGCGTTGAACCAGCACACCACGCTGGTGACGCTGCTGGGCATCGGCCTGACCCCGGATGCGCCGGACTTCACGCTGGCATTCAAGGTGCCGTACATGTTGTAAGCGCGGCAGCCCGGCATGGCGCGGCGCTGCATGGCCGCGCTTTGCCGGTGTCGGTGCATGCCCGGCCGCGCAGGGGCCTGCGTTGTCAGCGCTGCGCCGGCAGCTCCAGATGATGCTTGCGGCACAACCGGTATATCGTGACCCGCGAGATCTGCATGTGCCGCGCACACGCCGACACGTTGTAGCCATGCTGGCGCAGGGCCTGCAGCAGTACATCGCGCTCCACCTGGCCACGCGCATCCTGCAGCAGCGCGCGCCGCGCAGGGGCGTCCGGCTCTGCCAGGTCGAGGTCAGCGGCGTTGATCAGCTCGCCTTCGGCCACGATCGCTGCCCGCTGCACGCGGTTCAACAACTCACGTACGTTGCCGGGCCAGTCGAACCCGCGCATGGCCTGGCGTGCGCCGGGATCAAACCCGCGTGCGCGGCCGGGGTGGCGTTGGCGGAAGCCGCGCAGGAAGTGCTCGGCCAACAGCAGGACATCGCTGCCGCGTTCGCGTAGCGCGGGCATCGGCAAGCGCAGGACATTGAGGCGGTAGTAAAGGTCCCGACGGAAGTGGCCCTGGGCCACCGCCTGTTCCAGTTCGACGTGGGTGGCTGCCAGTACGCGCACGTCCACACGCAGCGGCTGGTTGCTGCCGACCCGTTCCAGCGTCCCCTCCTGCAGCACCCGCAGCAGGCTGGTCTGTGCGTCGGCGGGCAGGTCGCCGACTTCATCGAGGAACACGGTGCCGCCGTGGGCACTTTCAAACAGACCGATGCGGCGTTGGGCGGCACCGGTGAAGGCCCCACGCTCGTGGCCGAACAGTTCGGACTGCACCAGATTGGCAGGGATCGCGCCGCAGTTGATCGCCAGGAACGGTTTGCCGGCACGGCCGGACAAGGCATGCAGCGCTTGCGCGGCAAGTTCCTTGCCGGTGCCGGTCTCGCCGGTGACCAGCACCGGCAGGTCGACCGGAGCGAATTTATGCAGGGAGGCGCGCACCGACAGCAGGGCGGTGCTGTCGCCGATCAGCGCCGGCAGGTTGCCGGACTCGCGGACCATGTGCGGCAACGCGTCGTCGCCCT
This sequence comes from Stenotrophomonas sp. 05L414_2, assembly GCF_056397905.1. Lineage (NCBI taxonomy): Bacteria > Pseudomonadati > Pseudomonadota > Gammaproteobacteria > Lysobacterales > Lysobacteraceae > Stenotrophomonas > Stenotrophomonas sp. 05L414_2. The sequence goes on along the minus strand of NZ_JBFTOJ010000195.1, from coordinate 1,430 downwards.
CGGATTGCCGCTGCATTGCCGACAGCAGATCGTGCAGTTCCAGTGGCAGCGCGAACTGGTCGCGGCACGCGCGCAGCAGCGGCCCCCACGCGGGCGGAGCGCTGCCCAGTCCAGGGGGCAGCACGGCGAGCCAGGGCAGGTGGTGATGCCGCTCGATCCACGGCAGCAGCAGCTGCACGGCGTCGGCATCAAGGTGACGCAGATCGACGATGGCCACCAGGTGGTCGCGGCTGCGCAGGCCGATGGCCATGGCAGGGGCAGGGCTGATGCAGCGCAGTTGCCAACCGGCCGCCGCCAGCGCACCCCGCTCGGCTGCCTGCGGTTGGCCGAACCAGATTGCGCAACGCGATGGAATCTCCAGGCTTGCCGCCATTCCTTTCCCCCAGGCAACACGGGCGGCCCAGCCGGGCACCCGGCGCGCCGCCCCGCGCCGGGATGCTGTGGCCGAACACGGTCGGCCTGTCGCGGTCACTGCAACCTTGACATCAAGGACCAACGCAGCAAGCGGCGGCCAGCGGCCAGCGGCCCCGGTTACGGCCAGCCGCCCAATGAAAAAGCCGCTGCAGGGCAGCGGCTTTTCAGGCAATGCGCAGATGACCCCGGATCAGAGGTCGACCCGGCGGGCCTGCATGAACTTGTTGCCCCAGTAGCCGGTGAGCAGGGTGTCGACGCGGACGTCCTTGCCGGTGCTCGGAGCGTGCAGGAAGCGGCCATCGCCCACATAGATGCCGACGTGGTCGACCCGGCCCTTGCGGCCGAAGAACACCAGATCGCCTGCAGCCAGGGCGGCGCGGTCGTTGATCAGTTCGGCATTGGCGTCATGCGCCATTTCGCGCGAGACGCGCGGCAGCTCGATGCCCAGGGCCGAGCGGAACACGTAACCGACCAGGCCACTGCAGTCGAAGCCGCTGTCCGGATTGCTGCCGCCCCAACGGTACGGGGTGCCGAGCAGGGTCATGGCCCGGCGCAGCAACGACTGTACCTTGCCGTTGTCGGCAGCGTTGCCGACCACGACGCTGCCATTGGCGGCGCTGCTGGTGTCGTAATTGGCGAGGAGGCGGCTGAGGTCACCGGCCACCATGGCCGAGCGGTCCATCAGGGGAATGGTGTCATTGGCGGCCAGGTGCGGCAGCAGGGCGGCCAGGGTGGCGCTGGCGGCGGCATCGGCGCGGCTGCGCTGCGGAGCGGTGGCGTCGGCCTTGGCGGCTGCGCGGGGGGCGGCCTCGGCGGTGGCAGCCGGGGGCGCATCGGTACGGGTGGGAGCGGACTGCGACCAGGCCGGAAGGCTGGTCAGACACAATGCCAGGCCCAGCAGAAGCGGGCGGACACTACGCGAAGAAGCGGCGGTCTGGCCTTGGCACGTCGGGTCGTTTGTCGTCACGCGTCGGTCACAAGGAAAAAAACGATGGGGCATCATGCCCTGTAAAAGC
>NZ_JBFTOJ010000194.1:0-6924 GCF_056397905.1 Stenotrophomonas sp. 05L414_2 | reverse complement strand
TCCATGCAGCGGTCAGGTCATACAGCGTATAGGCCTTCAGGAAGGTATTGACCACGCCGGTCTGCTTGCCGGTGTACTGCGCCGACAGGCTGCTGAAGAACGTGGTGTTCGGGGTCCAGTCCAGCGACGAATAGCCTGAGAACTCCGGGGTGTCGATCAGGTTGCGGCCAGTGGTCAGGTTCTTGGCTTCCTTCATCCAGGTCGCCGACGTGCGCCAGCGCCAGTGATCGCCGAAGCGGAAGTTGAGGTTGCCTTCCATGCCGCTGGTGCGCGCGCGCTGCACGTTGCTCATGCGCGTCCACCAGTAGCCGTTGAAGAAGCCCAGCGCTTCATACTCGATCTTGTTCCTGAAGTCGGTATGGAAGTAGGTCAGGCCGGCGTCGACCAGGGCGTTGTCGAAGCTGATGCCGATCTCGCGGTTGGTGCTGGTTTCCGGGTCCAGGTCCGGGTTGCCGGCCATGTAGCAACCGCCGCGGGTATAGCCCAGCGGGATCAGCGAGGTGCAGCCGCGGCCACCGGACTGGGTCGCCGCGCTGGGCGAATTCTCGGTCAGGCTCGGCGCGCGGAAGCCCTTGGACACGCCGCCACGGATCGTCCACTGCTCGCTCGGGTGCCAGACCAGGTAGGCACGCGGACTGACATGGCTGCCGAACTGTTCATGGTGGTCCAGGCGCGCGCCCAGGGTCAGTGCCAGGGTACGGTGCAGCTTCAGCTCGTCTTCGACGAACAGCGCCCAGGTGTCCACTTCCAGGCTGGAGCCGACCACCGGGTTGCCGGCATAGTCCACCGGCGCCTGGCCGATGGTGTCGGTGTTGGTCAACTCCTGGCGCTTCCACTGGCCGCCCACCGCGAACTGGTGGTCCACGCCCAGGGTGAAGGGCGTGCTCAGGCTGCCTTCGATGATCGTATCGGTTGCCTCGGAGCGACCGGTGGCGCCGATGTCGTTCTTGTACTCGGTCCAGTACGCGCTGAGCTTGGAAGTACCGAAATCCCACTTGCCGTCGTGGTTCAGCGCCAGCGAACTGCGCTTGAGCTCACTGGCACCCCAGGCGCCTTCGTCCTGCTTTTCCAGCGCCTGGGCGATGAAGGCCTGCTGCACACCGTGGCCAGCTTCCAGTGACACTTCCTGTGCCTCGCTCAGCTTCCACTGCAGCAGCGCGTCGACATTGCGGTCCTTCTCGCCGGCGTAGGCGTTGCCATACACGCCGCCGTTGGAGCGGTCCGAGTCGCGGCGCATGCTGTTGGCACCGATGCGCAGGCCGAAGCGCTCGCCCAGCGGTCCGGAGAAGGTCGCGCCGATCTGCTGGGTGTCGCCACGGTCGCCATCCTGCGGCCGGGTGTAGCTGTGGGTCGCGCTGCCGTTCCAGCTGTCACCGATGCGCTTGGTGATGATGTTGATCACCCCGCCCATCGCATCCGAGCCATACAGCGAGGACATCGGACCGCGCACCACTTCGATGCGCTCGATCTGGTCGGGGGAAATCCAGTTCAGGTCCTGGCGGCCCAGGTCGGGGCGATAGTTGGTCGAGGCCGAGCTGCCCATGCGCTTGCCGTCCACCAGTACCAGCGTGTAGTTGGACGGCATGCCGCGCAGCTTGATCTTGGACTGCTCACCGGCGGCGCTGAGCCCACCGGTCACGCCCGGAATACGGCTGAGCAGGGTGGCCAGGTCGTGCACCGGCTGGCGTTCGATGTCTTCGCGGCTGATCACGCTGATGCTGGCCGGGGCATCCTTGATCCACTGCTGGTTGCCCGAGGCGGTGACCACCACGGTATCCAGGTCCTTGGTCGAGGCATCGGCGCTGGCTTCAGCGGCGGCGAGGGCAGGCAGGGCCAGCAGGCAGGCGGCGGCCAGGGCGCTGGCCAGGCGGGTGCGCGACAGGCGCGCGGAACGGAGAGGGGACATGACGGCTTCCAAGGGAGAGGAGAGACCCGGTGGAAGCGGCAGGCGCACGCAGACAGCAGGCAGCCACCCCTTCCCTGGGTCGTCGAGCGCGCGGAAGGTCCGGCGCAGCTGGGTGGGTCCGGTGCGCGGAGCGCGGTGACCTGCCTGGTTAACGGAATGATAACCGTTCTCGTTTGTTACGATCCAGTACTTCCCGGGATGAATCGACATTCCCCGGCCGCGCGCGACGGTTCGCCTGCTGACTGCTGAATGGGGAGATTTCCCGGCGTAGACCTTCGCACCCGGCTTACATTCGGGGCCATAGACTGGGCCGCATTTTTCGATTCCGCCCCGTTGGAGATCGTGTGGGTTCTGGTAGTGACAGACAGCGACTGCGCGGCATGACGCCGTGGCAGACAGGACAAGTGCGGACGCCGGGAATGCGKGCCAGGAACCTTGGTGCATGCAGCCTGGCCGGGACGGCTGGTCCTGCGGCCTGCAGGGAGTAGGCGGCCATGGGGAGTGAAACCATCGACACGGAACCGGTCACGGCCGGTCCCGACGCGGGCTGGGCCCTGCTGCCGGCCGAAGCACCGCTGCTGATGCCCGAACAGACGCTCCGGCAAGGCTCGCTGAAGGTCCGGCGCCATCGCACCTCGCCACGCATGATCGGCCTGCGTCGCCTGTACATCCTCGGCGGCACCGTGGCGATGACCGCCGTGGCCACCCGGATGATGTGGCGGGTGCTGTCCGGCAACGGCATCAGCGTGCTGGAGGCCTGCCTGCTGGTGCTGTTCGTCGGCCTGTTCGCCTGGATCGCGCTGTCCTTTGCCAGTGCGGTGGCCGGCTTCCTGACGGCCGTGTTCGACCGGGGCTACCGCCTGGGCATCGATCCGGACAAGCCGCTGCCCACCGTGCACAGCCGCACCGCGCTGCTGATGCCCACCTACAACGAAGACCCGCGCCGGCTGCTGGCCGGCCTGCGCGCGATCTACGAATCGGTGGCGGCCACCGGCCAGTTGCAGCGGTTTGATTTCTTCGTGCTCAGCGATACCCGTCGCGAGGACATCGCGCGGGCCGAAGAACAGGTGTTCGCCGAACTGCGCGAGCTGGTGCCCGATGGGCGTGCGCGACTGTTCTATCGCCGCCGTGGCGACAACAGCGCGCGCAAGGCCGGCAACATCGCCGACTGGGTACGCCGTTTCGGCGGTGCCTACCCGCAGATGCTGATCCTGGATGCCGACAGCCTGATGACCGGTGACAGCATCGTGCGCCTGGTCGCCGGCATGGAGCACAACGCCGACGTCGGCCTGATCCAGACCCTGCCGTCGGTGATCGGCGGCCGCACCCTGTTCTCGCGCATGCAGCAGTTCGGTGGGCGAGTGTACGGGCCGGTGATCGCCCGTGGCGTGGCCTGGTGGCACGGTGCCGAAAGCAATTACTGGGGGCACAACGCGATCATCCGCACCCGTGCCTTCGCCGACCACGCTGGCCTGCCGGAGCTGCCGGGGCGCAAGCCGTTCGGCGGCCACGTGCTCAGCCATGATTTCGTGGAAGCGGCGCTGATGCGCCGTGGTGGCTGGGCCGCGCACATGGTGCCCTACCTGGGCGGCAGCTACGAGGAAGGCCCGCCAACGCTGACCGACCTGCTGGTGCGCGACCGCCGCTGGTGCCAGGGCAACCTGCAGCACGGCAAGGTGGTGGGCAGCCGTGGCCTGCACTGGATCAGCCGCGTGCACATGCTGATCGGCATCGGCCATTACTTCACCGCACCGATGTGGGCGATGCTGATGCTGATCGGCATCGCCATCCCGCTGTTCCAGGAAGGCATCGATTTCAACGCCCTGCTGCACCTGTCGCCCAGCGTGTACTGGCGTGCGCAGGATGAAGAACAGGTGGTGCGCCTGTTCGCCGCCACCATGGCGGTGCTGCTGATGCCCAAGGTGCTGGGTTACYTKGCGATGCTGCTCGATCCGGTTGAACGCCGTGGCTGTGGTGGCGCGATCCGGGCGTTCCTGTCGATGCTGGTGGAAACCGTGCTGGCCGCGCTGATGGCGCCGGTGGTGATGTACGTGCAGTCGCGCGGGGTGGCCGAAGTGCTGTCCGGGCGTGACTCGGGCTGGGATGCACAGCAGCGCGATGACGGTGGCATCTCGTGGATTTCGCTGGTGCGCGGCTACGGCGGCCTGGGCGTGTTTGGCGCCTTCATGGGCGTGCTGGCGTGGGCGGTGTCGCCGTCGCTGGCGGCCTGGATGGCGCCGGTGGTGATCGGCATGGTGCTGGCGGTGCCGGTGGTGGCACTGACCTCGCTGCGCGGGCCGGGCGCCTTCCTGCATCGCCTGGGCCTGCTCGACATTCCCGAAGAGAACATCCCGCCGCCGGTGCTGGTGCGCGCCGCACAGCTGCGCCGGGAAGCGGCCGAGCAACCGCCGCTGTACTGATCGCACCGTGCCAGCGGCATAATGCGGCTCGAACGTACAGGAGCCGCAACATGCTGCAAACGGTGGAACAGGAAACCGGCGCCTCGCCGCAGTGGTCGGTGATCTGGCTGCACGGCCTCGGTGCCGACGGCCATGATTTCGCGCCGATCGTGCCCGAACTGGTGCGTCCGCACTGGCCGGCGCTGCGCTTCGTGTTCCCGCACGCACCGGTGCGGCCGATCACGATCAACAACGGCGTGCCGATGCGTGGCTGGTACGACATCGTCGGCATGGACTTCCGCTCGCGCGCCGACATGGCCGGCGTGCAGGAGTCGGTGGTGCAGCTGGATGCGCTGATCGCCCGTGAGATCGAACGCGGTGTCGCCGCTGATCACATCTTCTTGGCTGGCTTCTCGCAGGGCGGGGCGGTGATCCTCAGCGCCGCGCTGGCACGCACTGCCCCCTTGGCCGGACTGATCGCACTGTCGACCTACCTGCCGGAGGCCGAAAGCGCGTCGCGCGTTGATGGTGCGGTGGATGTGCCGGTGTTCATGGCCCACGGCAGCAGCGATCCGGTGATCCCGCAGGCGGTGGCCGCGCACAGCGCCGAGACGTTGCGCACGCTTGGGCTGAACGTGCAGTGGCATAGCTACCCGATGGCCCACCAGGTCTGCGCCGAGGAAATCGACGCGCTGGGCGACTGGCTGCAGGCACGCCTGGGCGTCGCCTGACCCATGGCCGCGAGCGCTGCCACCCCGTGGATGCCGGAACTGTGCCGTTTGCCGCGGTTGGCAGCGATGCTCGGCCTGGCCGAACTGGTGGTGGTGGTGCTGGCGCTGGCGCCCGATGGCAGCCGCCACTGGACGATGGGGGAACTGGCCTCGGCCAGCGGTTTCGCGCTGTGGCTGGCGCTGGCGGTCACCGCCAGCCTGTGCCTGCTGCGGCAGGCCCTGTCGAAGCTGCCGGAACTGCTGGGCGCCGTCGCCGCCGTTGGCCTGGCTGCGCTGATCGCCATCCTGTGCGCGGGCATCATCCATGCCCTGTATGGCGTGCTGGGCGACAACTTCGCGCGCGGCATCGGCTTCTGGCGCTTCACCCTGGGCAGCGCGGCCACCACGGCGCTGATCACCGCGTTGGCGCTGCGCTACTTCTATGTCAGCGACCGCTGGGCGGCGCAGGTACAGGCCAATGCCCGCGCGCAGGCCGACGCCCTGCAGGCGCGCATCCGCCCGCACTTCCTGTTCAACAGCATGAACCTGATCGCCAGCCTGCTGCATCGCGACCCAGCGGTGGCCGAGCGTGCCGTGCTCGACCTGTCCGATCTGTTCCGCGCCGCACTGGGTGCCGGCGAGGGCGATTCGACCCTGCGCGATGAGTGCGAACTGGCCGAACGCTATCTGTCGATTGAATCACTGCGCCTGGGCGACCGCCTGCGGGTGCATTGGCAGCGCGATGAACCCCTGCCCTGGGACCTGCCGATGCCGCGGCTGGTGCTGCAGCCGCTGGTGGAAAACGCGGTGCTGCACGGCATCTCGCGCCTGCCCGAAGGCGGCACCATCGAGCTGCATCTGGCCTGTGTGGGCAGCGAGCTGCAGATCCGCGTACGCAATCCTGCACCGGATCCGCAGGTGCCCGGGCTGGCCCTGGCCCAGGGAGCGGGCCACGCCCAGCACAGCATCGGCCATCGCCTGAGCTGGCGCTTCGGCCGCGCCGCGCGGATGACGGCTGGCTGGAGCGAGGGCTACTATGCCTGCCAGGTGACAGTGCCGATCCAGTGAGGGGACGATCGTGAGGGTAGTCATCGCCGATGACGAACCGCTGGCGCGCGAGCGCCTGCGCAGCCTGTTGGCCGCGCAGGAAGGGGTGGACGTAGTGGCCGAGGCCGGCAACGGCGAGCAGGCCCTGCACGCGTGCGCCGAACTGCAGCCGGACCTGGTGCTGCTGGATATCGCCATGCCCGGCCTGGACGGCCTGGAAGCGGCCCGCCACCTGGCCAGTTTCGAGCCCAGGCCGGCGGTGGTGTTCTGCACCGCCTACGATGCGCACGCGCTGTCGGCGTTCGAGGCAGCGGCCATCGATTACCTGATGAAGCCGGTGCGCGCCGAGCGGCTGGCAGCGGCGATCGCGCGTGCCCGCACCTTCCTGGCCGGCCGTGACGGGCAACCCCAGCACACCGGCGGCCAGGCCCGCAGCATGCTGTGTGCCCGCCTGCGCGGCAGCCTGCGATTGATTCCGCTGGACGATATCCACTATCTGCAGGCCGAAGAAAAGTACGTGGTGGTGCATCACGCGCGTGGCGAGGACCTGATCGAGGAATCGTTGAAGTCGCTGGAGGAGGAGTTCGCCAGCCGCTTCGTGCGCATCCATCGCAACTGCCTGGTGGCGCGCCACGAGCTGGTGGAGCTGCGGCGTGGCAGTGGTGGTCAGGTGCAGGCGGTGCTGCGGCATGGCAAGCAGCCGCTGGAAGTGAGTCGGCGCTGCGTGGCGACGCTGAAGCAGGAATTGCGGCATCTGTAGGTTTTCCGCGCGGCCTGCGGCCGCGACTGCTTCGAAATCAACAGCAACAGCAACAGCAACAGCGGGTTGGTCGGCTCTGTGTTGTTGCCTGTTGGGTGAGGC
>NZ_JBFTOJ010000193.1:0-6961 GCF_056397905.1 Stenotrophomonas sp. 05L414_2 | reverse complement strand
CGCCAACGCCCGCCTGGGCACGGTCGTCAGCGAGAGTGCACCGGGCTACACATGGTTCGAGAATGCACACGAATTCCGCCTGACGCCCTGGCTCAATGATCCGGTGTCGGACACTGGCGGCGAAGCCTTCTACGTGCGCGACGAGGACACCGGTCGTGTCTGGTCGCCGATGCCGCTGCCGCGCCGTGRCACCGGCGCGTACCGTACGCGCCATGGCTTCGGCTACACGGTCTACGAGCATGTAGAAGACGGCATCGCCAGCGAGTTGTGGGTCTTCGTCGACGTCGCCGCGCCGCTGAAGTTCTCGGTCCTGCGGCTGCACAACCTGTCGGGCCGGCCACGGCGGTTGTCGGCCATCGGCTACGTTGAATGGGTGATGGGTGACCTGCGCGCGAAGTCGCGCATGCACGTACTCACCGAACGCGACCCGCAGAGCGGCGCGCTGCTGGCGCGCAACACCTACAGCACCGACTTCGGCGGCCGGATGGCCTTCTTCGACACCGATGCCGATGGCTGCGGCTGGACCTGTGACCGACTGGAGTTCATCGGCCGCAACGGCAGCCTGCACGCACCGGCGGCGCTGCGTCGCGAGCGCCTGGATTCACGGCTGGGTGCGGGTCTGGATCCGTGCGCGGCGATCCAGGTGCCGTTGCTGCTGGCTGCAGGCGACCGCAGCGAAACGACGTTCCGCCTTGGCGCCGGGCGCAACCGCAAGGAAACGCTGGCGTTGGCGCGAAGCCGCCAGGGCGCCCATGAGGCCATCGACGCGCTGGACGCCGTGCGCATCCACTGGCGCAACGTGCTGGCCACGGTGCAGGTGCGCACGCCAGACCCGGCGCTGGACGCACTGGCCAACGGCTGGCTGGTCTACCAGACGCTGGGCTGCCGCTACCTGGCGCGCAGTGGCTACTATCAATCAGGCGGTGCGTTCGGTTTCCGCGACCAGCTGCAGGATGCACTCGCCCTCGTGCACGCTCGCCCGGACCTGACCCGCGAGCACCTGCTGCTATGCGCTGCACACCAGTTCACCGAAGGCGACGTGATGCACTGGTGGCATCCTCCGCAAGGTCGCGGCGTGCGCACCCGCTGTTCGGACGATTACCTCTGGCTGCCGCAGGGCGCATGCCGCTACCTGGAGGTTACCGGCGACGCCAGCGTGCTGGACGAAGTGGTCGGCTACATCGAGGGGCGCGCGGTGACACCCGAAGAGGAAGGGTATTACGACATGCCCACGCCTTCGACGCAGCGCGGCACGCTGTATGCGCACTGCGTGCTCGCGCTCGAACGCGGTTGCCGCTTGCTCGGCGAGCGTGGCCTGCCACTGATGGGCAGCGGGGATTGGAACGACGGCATGAACCGCGTCGGCGACCAGCAGCGCGGTGAAAGCGTGTGGCTCGGCTTCTTCCTGCATGACACGCTCCGCCGCTTCATCGGGCTGGCCAACGCGCATGGCGATGCACCCCGTGCGGAGTGGTGCCAACAGCAGGCCGAAAGCCTGCGCCAGAACCTGGAACAGCATGCCTGGGACGGGGCATGGTATCGCCGCGCCTGGTTCGACAACGGCGCCCCGTTGGGCTCGTCACAGAACGAAGAATGCCGCATCGATTCGATTTCGCAGAGCTGGTCGGTGCTGTCAGGCGTCGCCGCGCCTGAACGTGCCTCGCAGGCGCTGGATTCGCTGTACACGCACTTGGTGCGAAAGGACGCCAAGCTGATCCAGCTGCTCGATCCGCCCTTCGACCAGACCCCGGAAGACCCCGGCTATATTCGTGGCTACGTACCTGGCGTGCGCGAGAATGGCGGCCAGTACACCCATGCGGCCGTGTGGGCGGCCATGGCATTCGCACAGCAGGGCGATGCGGTGCGTGCCTGGGAGCTGGCCGGCATGATCAACCCGCTCAGTCACACGCTGGACCCGGAGGCGATCCAGACCTACCGCGTCGAGCCCTATGTGCTGGCAGCCGACGTCTACGCCGTGCCTCCGCACGTCGGGCGAGGCGGCTGGACGTGGTACACCGGCTCGGCCGGTTGGATGTATCGCCTGCTGGTCGAATCGCTGCTGGGCATACGTCGGCAGGGCGATCGTCTTTCGTTGGCACCGTGCCTGCCCGATCACTGGCCGTCATTCGAACTGAGCTACCGCTTCGGCCGCAGCTTCTACGAGTTCGTGGTGACCCGCACTGCGCAGGACCAGCCCACGCTGCACGTGGATGGCGTGCTGCAGCCGGACCTCACCGTCCTGCTGCGCGACGACGGCCATCACTACCGCGTCGCGCTTGATCTGGGTGCGGCCCCGGGATGAACGTGCGCCCTGAAATACAGGTGCAGCTTGATGCGCTGGCCGAGATGCTGATGCACTGGTTGGCGCGGTCGCGCCATCCAGCGCAGTTCTGGCCACAGTTTGAAACGCTGGCTGCGGAGATTCTGGACCAATGCGAGCACGCAGAAAGAGGCCAGGCGCACGCGTGCATCCAGGCCATGCTCAAAAGCCACGCGCTGGAGCTTCCATCCTGGTACGAGCGTGATGACAGCCTGCCGCCGGGGACGCCAGGAGAATGATGGCCAGCGCCCTGCGTTACGATGCCGGGCTCAACTGACCAGAGATACGCGTGCCCGTCTCCACTCGCCTGTTGCTTGCCATCGCAGCTTCCCTGCTGCCGCTTTCCGRGACGATCGCAGCACCGTCCACCCTGCCCGCCTCCACCGCCCCGGCCAGCAGCTGCCAGGACGACGCGTCCCGCTGCCCCGCATGGATGCCCTCACAGGCCGAGATGCGCAACACCATCGCCGACCATTTCTGCGAGCTGGCCGACCAGAGGCGCATCCAGCCTCGGGTAAAGCCGTTGGTCCGCGCCGAATCCTCGCCACTGAACTGTGGTGCGCTGGGAGAGCAGGCCGGTTCGAACTTTGTCTGCGGCGGTGAAATGCGCTTCATCGGCAAGGGCGGCGAAATGGACACCATCACGTTCAGTCCGACGCTTCGCCGCGAGGAGGATGGGCGCATCGCGTTCTACGTGGGCAATGACGAGGATGGTCAACAGGTGTGGCGGGTGCCCGCCCCGCGGGCCACCTCAGCGACATGCGCTGGGCGCTGAGCGCTGAGCGCGGCACATCTGCGCGCGCTCCGCTTCAGACCAGTTTGTGCGGGATTTCACGATCGAACCTGTTACGGACGTCCATTTCCAAGTGAGCCATTGGCGCGTCCGGTTTTACTGGGCGGCAGGCTATCGTCCCCCTGCCGCATGACGGCCTCGATCCAGTCGACGTAGCGTGACACGCGAACGTTGTGGACCATCTGGCCATAGAAGCCCGCTTCAAGGGCATGCTCGGGTACGGCCGTGATCCAGGACCCCAGTCCCACCAATTGCCAGGTGCCGTGGTCGTTGACCACAAGCGGACCACCGCTGTCTCCACTTCCCAGTACGCCCTCAAGCGGCAGGCCCTGCGGCGGCGGATCGAACCGGTACCAGAGATACCGCTGATTGCCGCCGGTAATCGTGTTGTGGGCCCGCCGCAGGGATGTACGGTGCGGCGCATCCGGCAACTGGCCAACCGCACCGTTGCCGGTGGCGCCCTTCCCCATCAGGACGGCGACCTGCGTGACCTCTGCTGAACCACGATACAGCGCCACGGGCGTGGCATCGGTCACCGGCGCGGCAAGCTTGATCAGCGCGATGTCATCCGAGGCCGCCAGGAAGGCATGGATCCGGGAAGGACTTCCTGTTGCCATCGCCTCCTTGCCCAAGGCCTCGGGCATCCTCCGGTAGCCGGGATGCAGGAACACGCGTTCAACGCCATACGCGTTGCCATTGATCGCGATCGTTGCTCCCATCCCTTCCATCGGCGCTGCATGCGCTGCGGTCAGCACCCAACGCGGGGCGATGAGAACGCCGTGCCCCTCTCCCGGCATGTCCGCCAGCGCCGGGAAGTCAGATCGTTCGATGCGGTACCTGCCATCTTCGACATCATCACGGATGACGATGGCCCCGGCAGCGAACGGGAGCGCGGCAAGCAGCAGAAAGAGCCAGCGATTCATCGAGAGCATTCATTCTTGGGGTCGATCGATCCAGCCTAGCCAAACGCATCGACATTGCTGATGGACGCGCGACCAATTCCCGTGGTGGCCGACGAAGGGATGGAAACCACGACTGAAACCGGGACGCGCCGAAACGTTTAGTGTTCACCGCGCAGGGCGAGCCTGGCATTCCTGCGGATCGAACAGCCCGTACGTGCGCAGGATTTCGAGATTGGTTCGCGCCCTCGAATCCCTCTGTTCACCGCCCCGGCGCGAAGATCGGGAACCAGGAAGGCCCCCCGTCCATGAGAACGTCGCGCACTTCACCGGGTGAAGTACAGACACCCGGCCACGGCGATCGGCATCGGGTCGGCCTCGATGCGCTGGGCCACCAGTGCCATCACTTCGATGCCATCGCCCTGGGCTTCCGGTGCTGACTGGACTACCCGCATTCCTCCGGGTTCGCCCTGCGTCCCCGGCCCATCGAGGGAAAGCGCTTTGGTGAGGTCTGCAGCAAGGTCTGCATCGAAGACAGCCACCACGGAACTGCGCGACAGTATCAGCCGCGTGGACGGATGACCGAAGACCAGAGCCGGTGCTGGAAGCTTCATTTCCGCGACAACGCCGGGTATGTCGCCCAATGCATTGCTGTAACCCCCACCCGTGCCGGTGATCGGCTGCCAGCCGGCCGATGGCTTCCCGCCGGTTGCGATGTCACGCAATTGATGGGCCAACGCCCGGAATGCGGTGCGATCCGCCTTGCAGGACACAAGTGCCAGCGCCTGATCGATTTCATCCTGCCTGGGAACGGGGGTGCGGATCGATTCTGCTGCCGGGGCGTTCGGCGCAATGACAAGCCCCAAGCCTGCGAGCAGTAGAATCCTGTTCAACGTACGGGTGATCAACGCGCAATGCTCCTGCCTGGGGCGCCAACACTGTTCGGCACCACACCGGACAGCTGGGAAACACCCTCTCTATCGGGAAACATCATTACCAGCGAGAGCTTCCCGCGCGGCGATTCTTTCGACCAGCGTATCGATCGCAGCCTCCATGGCGCGCGCCGTCTGGTCGCCGCTTTGGTTGGTGATGATGAAGATGCCAAGATCGTACTTGGGCACGATGTAGATGTAGCACTGCGACCGCGGTACGCCACCATGATGCGCATGGTAGACGCCCTTCAGCTGGTCACCGGAAACGATATTCCAGAAGTAGCCGATGCTGAACTCCGAATCGAACGTGACCAGAGGGCGATGCGACTCCTTTACCACCGGCCCGTTGGCCAGCTGGAACCTGAGGTACTTCACCATTTCCGGGACAGTTGCCTTCACGTTCCCGGAGGCGCCCCACGGCAGCTGTGGCATCGGCGTGGTCGGCATCGGGTTGTCGCTGTGATAGCCGACCGCAAGCCGAGGCGCTTCGCTGTCGCTGAGTCTGATTCTGAGACCCGTCATCGCCGCGGAATCGCCAAGGAATCCGCGTAACAGCGACTCGTAGTCGCTGTTGTAGACGGTTTCCAGGATATGCGCTGTCAGTTCCGTTCCGGCACTGGAGTAGGCGTAGTCTTTGCCGGGTGCCCGGTCAATCTCGACGGCGTGCAGATCCTTGAAGAAGTCAGCCTTGCCGTAGTGCGCATAGAGGGTGTTGAGTTCGCTGGGCGTACGATGATCGGTGAAGTCCTCCAACACCGTGTTCGCACGTTCCGGCAGCATGTTCGGCAGGCCGCTGGTGTGCGACAGCAGATGGCGGATGCGGATGGGCTCGCCCTTGTACTGCAGGTTCGGATAGTGACCCTGCAGGTACTGCCGGACGTCGTCGTCCAGGCTGACCTTGTGTTCCAGAACGGCATTGGCCATCAGGGTGCCGGCCAGGGTCTTGCTCAACGAGCCGATCTCGTAGAGGGTCGCATCGGTTGGAGGGCCAGGCTTGCCGGTTTCCATGTCGCCGCGATGACGGACGAATTCCTCGCCCCGGTACACGACGCCGATCGAGGTCGAATGAAGTAGCGGCCGCTGGATCAGCGTCGCGGCAACTTCGTCGATCTCCGCCCCGAGATCCTTCGTTGCGGCCCTCTCGCTGGCGCAGCCTGCCGCCAACAACGCCGCGGATACGACCACGCTGCCGAGCCATCGCCTGTTTCGAACGGTCATCGGATTCGCATGCATGCGTAGGCGCTTGAAGGGAGGTGGGAAAAGGGCTCTTAAGATACCCGATGGCAGGGGCTCGATTGCCGATGGATGCCGAGCCTCGCCCCGGGTCGAGCTCCCCTGCCCGGTGCACGCCCGTCGCTGAACGCTGCCAGCATCTCCACGCAATCTCCATCGCCCCTCCATGCTCCCTCCAAAGGACGGCAGATACTGGCAGCGATCAGGGGAAATGCCTCCATCGATCCCCTGCCCCATCCTCGATCTGCCCAGGTCCCCATGAAGCCCCCACACGATCCGGCCGTCGCAGCCGGCAGCATCGGCCAGCAGAATGCGGCCGCCACCCTGAAAGCCATCCTGCGCACCTACCCCTGGCAGCTCACCGGCACCTTTTCGCTGGTGGCGCTGGAGAATGCGCTGCTGCTGGCCTATCCGCTGTTCGCCGGCTTCGCGGTGGACGCGATCATCCGTGGCAACGTCGGCCATGCCATTTCCTACGCCGGCGTGGTGCTGCTGTTCTGGCTGGTAGGCGCCGCCCGCCGTGCGGTCGATACACGCACCTTCACCCGTATCTACGCCGATCTGGCCGTAAACGTGGTGCAGGCGCAGCGGCGCCTTGGCCAGGCCACCTCCACCTCGGCGGCGCGGGTGGTACTGGCCCGCGAGTTCGTCGACTTCTTCGAGAAGCACGTGCCGATCATCGCCACTGCGCTCGTTTCCATGTTCGGCGCGGCGGCGATGCTGCTGGCAATCGAACCCCTGGTGGGGGCCGCCAGCCTCATCGCCCTGCTCGGTGCGCTGGTGT
>NZ_JBFTOJ010000192.1:0-7119 GCF_056397905.1 Stenotrophomonas sp. 05L414_2 | reverse complement strand
GCTCTGCCATGAAACCGCAAAAAACCGCAGCCAAGACCGTGAAAAACAAAAGCAAACCAGTTGAGTCGGAGGTCGCAGTGACCGCTGGTTTCTCCCTGGAGCCGGTGTACACGGCCTTGCGCAAGCGTTACCCCGCGGCCGCCCAGGCCGAGGCAGTGGCATTCGCAGCCGATTTCTACAAGCGCATGGAGGCCGACGAGTTCCCCCATCACAGCGCTGAGGAGTGGGCCGCGCTCGCAGCCGAAACGCTGGAATTCGCCCGTGCCCGCAAGGCCGGCAAGGCCAATGTCCGCGTGTTCAATCCGACGGCGAAGGCCAACGGTTGGGAATCGCCGCACACCGTGCTGCAGATCATCAACGACGACATGCCGTTCCTGGTCGACACCGTGACCATGTCGCTGGCCGAGCATGGCGTGGGCGTGCATGTGCTGGGCCACCCGGTGCTGCATTTCACCCGTGACAAGGCCGGCAAGCTGACCAAGGTCGGCGAGGGCCAGCTGGAATCGGTGATGCTGCTGGAGATCGACCGCCAGCCGGCCGAAGCCATGGCAGACATCGAGCAGGCCATCAACAAGGCACTGGATGAAGTGCGCGCCATCGTGCGCGACTGGCAGCCGATGCAGGACAAGGCGCTGGCGCTGGCCGACGACCTTGGCAGCCGCCAGCTGCCGGTCGACGCTGCCTCGCGCAAGGAAGCACAGGAATTCCTGCGCTGGGCCGCCGACAACCACTTCACCTTCTTCGGCTACCGCGAGTACCGCGTCGAGAAGCAGGGCAAGGAAGACGTGCTGGYGCCGCTGAACGACACCGGCCTGGGCCTGATGCGCGGCAAGGACAAGTCCGCTGCACGTCCGGTCAAGACCCTGGCCGCGCAGGGCCTGAACACCACGTCCGGGCTGAAGGACGCGCTGATCCTGACCAAGACCAATGCCCGTTCGCGCGTGCATCGTGCCGGTTACATGGATTACATCGGCGTGCTGGAATTCGACGCCAAGGGCAGGATCATCGGCGAACAGCGCTTCCTCGGCCTGTTCACCTCCAGCGCCTACAACCGCCGCCCGTGGGAAATCCCGCTGGTGCGCCAGCGCTACGAACACGTGATGAAGCAGTCCGGCCTGGCCGGCTCCAGCCATAGCGGCAAGGCCCTGCGCCACATCCTGGAAACCCTGCCGCGCGAAGAACTGTTCCAGTCCAGCGAGGACGAACTGTTCCGCACCGCGATGGGCGTGCTGGGCCTGCAGGAGCGCGTGCGCAGCCGCCTGTTCCTGCGTCGCGACAAGTACAGCCGTTTCATTTCCGCGCTGGTCTACCTGCCGCGCGAGCGTTTCAACACCGACGTGCGCCTGCGCATCGAAGCGATGCTCAAGGAAGCGCTGCACGGGGAGTACGTGGACAGCTCGGTGGTGCTGGGTGAATCGCCGCTGGCCCAGGTGCACCTGATCGTGCGTCCGAAGCCGGGCGAAATGCTCGATGTCGACACCGCCGAACTGGAACAGAAGCTGGCCCAGGTGCTGCGCAACTGGCAGGACGACCTGCGCGAAGCGCTGGTCACCCGCCATGGCGAAGCCGAAGGCCTGCGCATTGCTGCGCGTATCGGCAAGGCGCTGCCGGCGGGTTACATCGAAGACAACAGCACCGCCGTTGCCGCCAACGATGTCAGCCAGCTCGACGCGCTGACCGGTCCGGACGACCTGCGCCTGAGCCTGCAGGCCGTGCCGCGCGAATCCGGCGATGGCCTGCGCCTGAAGCTGTATCGCCAGCTGGATGACATCCCGCTGTCGGACGCGCTGCCGATGATGGAAAACATGGGCCTGCGGGTGATCGCCGAGCGTCCGTACCGCCTGTCGGTGGACAACGCGCCGGTGTACGTGCAGGACTTCGAGGTAGAGTCGACCGCTGGTGCGATCGATGCGGCCAGCGTCGATGAAGCCTTCGGTGAGACCTTTGCCCGCGTCTGGCACGGCGATGCCGAGAACGATGGCTTCAACCGCCTGGTGCTGGCTGCCGGCCTGCACTGGCGCCAGGTCGCCATGCTGCGTGGCTACTGCAAGTACCTGCTGCAGACCGGCGTGCCGTTCTCGCAGGCTTACGTCGAAGGCACCTTCACCCGCTACCCGTTGCTGGCACGCCTGCTGGTGGAACTGTTCGAAGCCCGCTTCGATCCGGCCACCGGCCATGAAAGCAAGGAAGACATCGCCGCCGGCCAGGCGCAGCTGAAAGCCCACCTCGAGGTGCTGGCTGCCGGCGACGAGGCCACCCTGAAAGTGCTCAAGACCGTGGTCGACGCCCGCAAGGGTGACCGCGATGCGCAGATGCAGGCCGCGCGCGAAGCGCTGCTGAAGCTGATGGACCGCGTGTCGAGCCTGGACGAGGACCGCATCCTGCGTTCCTTCATGGGCGTGATCGATGCGACCCTGCGCACCAGCTACTACCAGACCGATGCCAATGGCCAGCACGGCCATGTCATCAGCTTCAAGTTCGATTCGGCCTTGGTGCCGGACCTGCCCAAGCCGCGCCCGTACCGCGAAATCTTCGTGTATGGCCCGCGCGTGGAAGGTACCCACCTGCGCTTCGGTGCCGTCGCCCGTGGCGGCCTGCGCTGGTCGGATCGCCGCGAAGACTTCCGTACCGAAGTGCTGGGCCTGGTCAAGGCGCAGATGGTCAAGAACACCGTCATCGTGCCGGTCGGCGCGAAGGGCGGCTTCTTCGCCAAGATGCCGCCGGTGAACGGCGATCGCGATGCGATCTTCGCCAACGGCGTGGCGTGCTACAAGCTGTTCATCCAGGGCCTGCTGGACATCACCGACAACATCGTCAACAACAAGATCGTGCCGCCGGTGGATGTCGTGCGCCATGACATGGACGATCCGTACCTGGTGGTGGCCGCCGACAAGGGCACCGCGACCTTCTCCGACATCGCCAACGGCCTGGCCATCGCGCACGGCTTCTGGATGGGCGATGCGTTCGCCTCCGGCGGTTCGGTCGGTTACGACCACAAGGGCATGGGCATCACCGCGCGCGGCGCATGGGAGTCGGTCAAGCGCCACTTCCGTGCACTGGGCCGTGACAGCCAGACCCAGGACTTCACCGCGGTTGGCGTCGGCGACATGTCCGGCGACGTGTTCGGCAACGGCATGCTGCTGTCGCGCCACATCCGCCTGGTCGCTGCGTTCGACCACCGCCACATCTTCCTGGACCCGAACCCGGATGCAGCGACCACGTTCGTCGAACGTGAGCGTCTGTTCACCGTGCCGCGTTCGAGCTGGGCGGACTACGATGCCAAGCTGATCAGCAAGGGCGGCGGCGTGTATCCGCGCAGCCTGAAGTCGATCGAGATCACCCCGCAGGTGCGTGAAGCGCTGGGCCTGGACGAGAACGTCAAGGCGCTGTCGCCGAACGATCTGATGAGCGCGATCCTGAAGGCACCGGTCGACCTGCTGTGGAACGGCGGCATCGGTACCTACGTCAAGGCCGCCAGCGAGCAGCACAGCGATGTCGGCGACCGCGCCAACAACGCCCTGCGCGTGAATGGTGGCGAGCTGCGCTGCAAGGTGGTGGGCGAGGGCGGCAACCTGGGCATGACCCAGCTGGGCCGCATCGAAGCTGCCCAGGCCGGCGTGCTGCTCAACACCGACTTCATCGACAACTCGGCCGGTGTGGATACCTCCGACCACGAAGTCAACATCAAGATCCTGCTCAACGATGTGGTGCGGGCCAAGAAGCTGACCGTCGAGCAGCGCAACAAGCTGCTGGCGTCGATGACCGACGAAGTCGCCGCGCTGGTGCTCAACGACAACTACCGCCAGAACCAGGCGCTGAGCCTGATGGAGCGGATGGCGGTCAAGCGCCTGGGTTCCAAGCAGCACTTCATCCGTACCCTGGAACAGCAGGGCCTGCTGGATCGCCAGATCGAGTTCCTGCCGTCCGATGCCGAGCTGTCCCAGCGCAAGGCACGCGGCCAGGGCCTGACCCGTCCGGAACTGTCGGTGCTGCTGTCCTACTCCAAGCTGGTGGCGTTCGCGCAGCTGCTGGATTCGGACATCCCGGAAGATCCGTACCTGTCCAAGGAACTGCAGCGCTACTTCCCGACCCCGCTGCAGAAGAAGTACGCCGACGCGATGGAGCGTCACCGCCTGAAGCGCGAAATCATCGCCACGGCCGTGACCAACCAGACCATCAACCGCATGGGCGCCACCTTCCTGATGCGCATGCAGGAAGACACCGGCCGCTCCATTGCCGAGGTCGCCAAGGCCTACACCATCAGCCGCGAAACGCTGGACGCACGCGCGCTGTGGGCGCAGATCGATGCCCTCGACGGCACGCTGCCGGAGTCGGTGCAGATCGACGCGCTGGAAGTGATCTGGAAGCTGCAGCGTTCGTTCGTACGCTGGCTGCTGTCGCGCCCGGGCCCGATGCCGGGCATCACCGAGGCGGTCAACCGCTACCAGGGTCCGTTCAACGACATCCGTGTTGCTTCGGGTGTGCTGCCGGATTCGCAGCGTCCGACCTACGAAGCCCTGGYGGCCGAGTGGAAGGAAAAGGGCCTGCCGTCGGCGCTGRCACAGCAGCTGGCCGAACTGCACTTCCTGGAACCGGCGTTCGACATCATCGAACTGGCCCGTACCCGCAAGCTGAAGCCGGTGGATGTCTCCAAGATCCACTTCCGCCTGGGCGACGCCCTGCAGCTGCCGTGGCTGTTCGAGCAGATCGACGCGCTGGAGGTCAACGGCCGCTGGCACGCGGTGGCACGTGGCGTGCTGCGCGACGAACTGGCCGCACACCACCGCAGCCTGGCCGGCCAGGTGCTGGCCACCAAGGGCAGCACCGCTGAAGCCAAGGTGGCCGCGTGGATCGGTCGTGACGACAGCAGCCTGCGCTTCACCTTGGCGATGCTGGCCGAACTGGCCGAGCAGAAGACCCTGGACTACCCGACCGTTTCGGTCGCGGTGCAGCGCCTGGGTCAGCTTGCTGCCCACGGCGCGTAAGTGATGTAGTGCCAGGCCACGCCTGGCATGCGTGAACCGGAACGGCCCCGCGAAAGCGGGGCCGTTTTTTCTTGCGGACGACCGCTGGGCATGGCCCGGCGCTACCGATGTACGGCGGAGCAGGTAGCGCCAGGACATGCCCGGCGAGCGCAGCGGCGCTCGGTTATGCTCTCCACCGAGCCTTCCCCCGGATCCACCGATGAGCGACACCCCCCGCATCGCTTTCCTGGCCAGTACCACCGAACCTGCACAGATGGCCCGTGCGGCGATGGTCTCGCGCTATGGCGACCACGCCCCGGACCAGGCCGACGTGCTGTGCCCGCTCGGCGGCGATGGCTTCATGCTGCAGACCCTGCATCGTCACGGACACCTGGGCAGGCCGGTATTCGGGATGAAGCTGGGCACGGTGGGTTTCCTGATGAACCAGTACCGCGGCGACGACGACGTGCATGCGCGTATCGCCCGTGCCGAGCCGGCCCACCTGCGCCCGCTGGAAATGATGGCGCTGACCGAATCGGGTACCACCACCGGGTCGCTGGCCTACAACGACGTCTCGCTGCTGCGCCAGACCCGGCAGGCGGCGCATATCGGCATCGACCTCAATGGCCAGGAGCGGGTGGGTGAACTGATCGGCGATGGCGTGCTGGTCGCCACCCCGGCCGGAAGCACCGCCTACAACTATTCCGCACATGGGCCGGTACTGCCGTTGGGCTCGCACACCATCGCCCTGACGCCGCTGGCCCCGTATCGCCCGCGGCGCTGGCGCGGCGCCATCCTCAAGGCCGACACCGAAGTGCGCTTCCGCGTGCTCGATCCCTACAAGCGTCCGGTCAGCGTCACTGCCGATTCGCACGAGACCCGCGATGTGGTCGAAGTGACGATCCGTGAGTCGCGCGAGCACCGGGTGACCCTGCTGTTCGACCCGGAGCACAACCTCGAAGACCGGATCCTGAGCGAACAGTTCGTTTTTTGACGACAATAGGCGGCCGGCACTGCCGACCGCTTGAAGGACCCCACCGATGGGCGACAACTCCCCCCGTTTGCTGACCGTCGCGGTGACCTCGCGTGCGCTGTTCGACCTGGAAGAAAGCCATGCGCTGTTCGAAAGCGATGGCGTGGCCGCCTATGCCGAGTACCAGCGCCAGCACGAGGACGACATCCTCGGTCCGGGCGTGGCCTTCCCGGTGGTGCGCAAGCTGCTGGCGCTGAACCAGGGCGCCAGTCCCGAGAACCCGCGCGTGGAAGTGATCCTGCTGTCACGCAACTCGGCCGATACCGGCCTGCGCATCTTCAATTCCATCCAGCACTACGGGCTGGGCATCATCCGCGCGACCTTCACCGCCGGTGAGCCGACCTGGCCGTACGTGAAGCCGTTCGGCACCGACCTGTTCCTGTCGGCCAATCCGGAATCGGTGCGCAGCGCGCTTCGCCATGGCATCGCCGCGGCGACCATCCTGCCCAAGCCGCCGGGTGAGACCGCTGCCGCTGCCGCCGACCAGATCGACATCACCCGCCCGGCCGGGCAGCTGCGCATCGCCTTCGATGGTGATGCGGTGATCTTCGGGGACGAGAGCGAGCGCATTTCGCGCGAGCAGGGCGTGGAAGCCTTTGGCCGGCACGAACGCGAGCGTGCACGCGAGCCACTCAGTGGCGGTCCATTCCGCGGTTTCCTCTCTGCGCTGCACACGCTGCAGGAAGTGTTCCCGGCCGGCGACAGCGCGCCCATCCGCACGGCGCTGGTGACCGCACGTTCTGCACCGGCGCATGAGCGGGTGATCCGCACCCTGCGCGAATGGGGCGTGCGCCTGGACGAGGCGCTGTTCCTAGGGGGGCGGCACAAGGGCCCGTTCCTGCAGGCGTTCGGTGCCGATATCTTCTTTGACGATTCGCAGCACAACATCGACAGTGCGCGTGAACACGTAGCCGCCGGCCACGTGCCGCATGGTGTCGCCAACGAAGGGTGATGCTTGCCCCGGTAGTTGCCAACCTTGGTTGGCACTTCTTTGTATCGGCGCCCACCAAGGTGGGCATCTACCAGAGCAGCGCCCACCAAGGTGGGCATCTACCAGAGCAGCGCCCACCAAGGTGGGCATCTACCAGAGCAGCGCCCACCAAGGTGGGCATCTACCAGAGC
>NZ_JBFTOJ010000191.1:0-7138 GCF_056397905.1 Stenotrophomonas sp. 05L414_2 | reverse complement strand
ACCCTACACTGGGTAAATGACTGAAGCTGAAACCCGAGCTGAACCCCTGCTCCCCCGCATCTGGGTGGACGCAGACGCGTGCCCTGTTGTCATCCGCGACATCCTGTTCCGCGCAGCTGAACGGGTCGGCGTGGAGCTRACCCTGGTCGCCAACCAGTGGATCCGCACCCCGCCTTCGCGCTGGCTGCGCTCCATCCAGGTTCCGCAGGGACTGGATGTGGCTGACAGCGCCATTGTCGAGCGGGTGGCCGCCGGCGACCTGGTGGTCACCCAGGACATCCCCTTGGCGGCCCTAGTGCTGGAGAAGAAGGGCGTGGCCCTGAACCCGCGCGGCCAGCTGTACACCCCCAACAACATGGCCGAGCGGCTGTCGATGCGCAATTTCATGGAAGAACTGCGTGGCGCTGGCGTCCAGACCGGCGGGCCACCGCCCCTCGGCGCGCGTGACCGCCAGTTGTTCGCTGCCGAGCTGGACCGCTGGCTGGCGCGACGCCCGGGCAGGTGAATCCGGCTGTGCGTCAGCCGGGAACGCACAAGGTGCGCGTGCTGCGGAAGCTGCGTCGCTGGCCGGTCAACGGATCATCGAAGGCCAACGCCTGCGCCAGCAGCTGCAACGGCGGCTCGGCCACACCCTCTGGCCGCACGTGCAGCTGCGGATAGAGCTCGTCCCCCAGGATCGGCGCCCCGAGCGCGGCCATATGGACGCGCAGCTGATGCTTGCGCCCGGATTCGGGCGCAAGCCGGTAGCGCCAGACCGGACCGTGCGCCTCAATGACCTCGACACGGGTCAGCGCATTCGGCTCGCCGGGAACTTCAGCCATACGGAAGAACGGTTCCCCCGGCTGCAGCCGGCTATGCCGCTCCAGCGGAAACCGCAGGTCCGGCATGGCCGGCGCCAGCGCCTCGTAGGTCTTCTCGATGCGGCGCTCACGAAACAGCCTCTGGTACGCGTCGCGCGTTTGCGGCTGGGTGGAAAACAGCACCAGGCCGGCCGTCAGCCGGTCCAGCCGGTGCAATGGCACCAGGTCGGCGTTGCCGGTGCGCTCGACCAGGCGCGCCAGCAGGGTCTGGCGCACAAATGCGCCGGCCGGCGCAGTCGGCAGGAAGTGCGGCTTGTCGGCCACCAGCAGGTGCGCGTCGTGATGAAGGATGTTCTCTTCGAAGGGAATCACCGGCTCATCGGCCACTTCACGGAAGTAGCGTATCTCCAGTCCCACCTGCCACGGCATGTCCGGTGCCAGCGCCCTGCCCTGTGCGTCCTGTATCCGCCCGCGTGCGAAGCGACTCTCCCATTGCAGCCGGTCGATGCGCGGGAAGCGCGCGCACAGGCCGTCCAGCAGGGAATTCCAGTCACCGGGCGGCAGCTGCAGTCGGCTGGGCGTGGTCATGGCGCGATCGGGGCGCCATCGCTCTGCAGACGGCGCGGACGTGAAAGGGACATACGACAGGACACGCCAGAAGCATCAGGGCGGCCAGCGTGCCACCGATCAGGCCCTGCCGACACCCCCATACCGGACACCCCCGGGGCAAACCTCTATCATTGACGGTCTTTACCCCTCTGGATCTTCATGGCCCTCACCGCCACCATCCGCAAGGCCGAACTGCAGATCAGCGACATGGATCGCGGCTACTACGCGACCCACAACCTGACCCTGGCCCAGCATCCGTCCGAAACCGACGAACGCCTGATGGTGCGCCTGCTCGCCTTCGCGCTGAACGCTGGCGACCGCCTGGAATTCGGTCGCGGCCTGAGCACCGACGACGAGCCGGACCTGTGGGAACACGACTACACCGGCGACATCCTGCAGTGGATCGACCTCGGCCATCCGGACGAGTCGCGCATCCGCAAGGCCAGCAACCGCAGCCGGCAGGTGCAGGTGGTCAACTACGGCGGCAATGCATCGGACATCTGGTGGCAGAAGCAGGGCAAGGGCCTGGCCCGCTTCGACAACCTGTCGGTGGTCGATCTGGACGGCGGCTTCGTCGATCTGTGGGGCCAGCAGATCCAGCGTGCGATGCGCTGGAGCGTGCTGATCCAGGACGCCGAAGTTCAGCTGCTCAACGATCAGATGCAGCTGGACGTGATCCCCAACTGGCGAAAGCGCGCCAAGGCATGAGCACGATCCGCTGCGACGTGCTGGTGATCGGTGCCGGCGCTGCCGGGCTGATGACCGCGATCACGGCGGGCCAGCGAGGCCGGCATGTGCAGGTGATCGACCACGCCAACAAGATCGGCAAGAAGATCCTGATGTCCGGCGGTGGCCGCTGCAACTTCACCAACACCGGCACCACCCCGGCCAACTTCCTGTCGGCCAATCCGCATTTCTGCAAGTCGGCACTGGCGCGTTACTCGCCCTACCACTTCATCGAGATGGTCGAGCGCCACGGCATCGCCTATCACGAGAAGGAACTGGGCCAGCTGTTCTGCGATGTCTCGTCCAAGCAGATCGTGAAGATGCTGGTGGACGAATGCCAGCAGGCCGGCGTGCAGATCCGCACGCAGTGCAGCGTGGAGCGCATCGAGCACGGCACTGACGGCTTCCGCGTGCACACCACGCACGGCCTGTTCCATTGCGCCTCGCTGGTGGTCGCCACCGGCGGCCTGTCCATTCCCAGCCTGGGTGCAACCGGATTCGGCTATGAGATCGCGCGCCAGTTCGGCCACCAGGTGCTGCCCACCCGCGCCGGCCTGGTGCCGTTGACCCTCAGCGGCACCCACCAGGAGCGCCTGGCCGAGCTCAGCGGCGTCGCCCTGCCGGTCGAGGCCAGCAGCAACGGCACCCGCTTCCGCAACTTCATGCTGCTGACCCATCGTGGCGTCAGTGGCCCGGCCATCCTGCAGATTTCCTCGTTCTGGCAGCCCGGCGACGCGCTGTCGCTGGATCTGCTGCCCGGCCAGGATGCCGCCGAATGGCTGCGCCAGATGAAACGCGAACGCCCCGCCGCGGAACTGCGCACGGTGCTGGGCGATGTGCTGCCCAAGCGGCTGGCGCAGCGCCTGTGCGAGCACTGGCTGCCCGACCGCCCGGTACGCCAGCTGGACGAGCCGGACCTGCGCAAGGCCGCACAGGTGCTTTCAGCGTTTCCACTGGTGGCCAGCGGCACCGAGGGCTACCGCACCGCCGAAGTCACCCTGGGCGGCGTCGATACCAACGAGGTCTCTTCCTCGACGCTGGAATCCAAGCGCGTACCCGGCCTGCATTTCGTCGGCGAGGTGCTGGACGTGACCGGCTGGCTGGGCGGCTACAACTTCCAGTGGGCCTGGGCCAGCGGGCACGCGGCCGGCGGCGTGGTGTGAACCGCATCGCCGTTCCATGCACGCAACCGTTGCGCGCATGGACGCGCCGCCACGCATCGTGTATCTAGATTTGCAGATTGGGGAGCAGTGCATGCAGAACGCGAACGACATCACCATCCGCCTGCTGATCGTCGATGACAGCGGCGAGAACGCCGAAGCCATCGTCAGCACCCTGCGCAACAGCGGCATCGCCGTGCGCCCATGGCGCCCGCAGGACTCGGCCGAGCTGTCGCAGGTGCTGGCCAGCCAGGCGATCGACCTGGTGCTGGCTGCGCCCTCGCAGAGCATTCCGCTGCCACTGGTGGCCCAGCACATCGCCGCCAGCGGCAAGGACATCCCGCTGGTGCTGCTGGCCGAACGCATCGACGAGGACGAACTGGTACAGGCCAGCAGCAACGGGGTTCGCGCCCTCGCCCTGCGCCAGCGCGCCGAACACCTGCTGGCGGTGGTCCGCGACCAGTGGGTCGACCTGCAGGCGCGGCGCGGCCTGCGCCGGATCGAAGCGCAGATGCGCGAGACCGAGCGTCGCTGCGACGCGCTGATCGCCTCTTCGCGCGAGCCGATTGCCTATGTCCACGAAGGCATGCATATCCGCGCCAACGATGCCTACCTGGAAATGTTCGGTTACGAGGATTTCGAGGARGTCGAAGGCATCTCGCTGCTGGACATGGTTGCCGCCCAGCACGTGGATGATTTCAAGCAGCTGCTGAAGTCACTCAGCCGCGGCGAAGCGCCTCCGCCGCAGTATCAGCTGGACGCCCGCCACCAGGACGGCAGCGCCTTCCCAGCGACGATGGAATTCACCGCAGCCACCTACGAGGGCGAATCCTGCCTGCAGGTGGTGTTCCGCCGGCGCATGGAATTCGACCCGGAGCTGGCGCGCGAGGTCGAGGACCTGCGCCAGCGCGACCAGGTCACCGGCCTGCTCAACCGCCCCACCTTCATGCTGCAGGTCGAGGACGCGGTTGCCCAGGCCGGKCGCAGCGAAGGCCAGTTCGGCCTGCTGMTGGTCGARCCGGACCACTACGCSCGCCTGCTSCCGGATATCGGMCTGGMYTCGGCCGAYGCSCTGATCGSCGCSCTCGCCGCCCTGCTGGCCGACGTCGTTGGCGACGATGCGCAGCTGGCCCGTTTCGGCGAACACAGTTTCGCCGTACTGCAGTCCGGCCCCTATGCGCAGACCGTGGCACTGGCCGAGCGCATCCGCGAAGCCTACGCCGCACACGTCTTCAGCATCGGCGCGCGCTCGGCCACGGTGACCGTCAGCATTGGCGGGGTGCAGGTGGGCGAGAAGATCGCCAGCATCGGCCAGGTGCTGGCGCGCGCCAGCGAATGCACGCAGGCCGCAGCCGCCCTCGGCAATACCTGCCGCATCTTCGACCCGGCCGCTGTTGATCGCGTGGAGGAAGAGCGCGTGCAGCGCTGGGTCGCACGTATCCGCGAAGCCCTGGCAGGCGATGGCTTCCAGTTGCATTACCAGCCAGTGCTGAACCTGCAGGGCGAGTCGCTGGAGCTGTATGAAGCCTACCTGCGACTGGAACACAACGGAGAGCTGCTGAGCCCGACCGCCTTCCTCGGCATTGCCGAAGAACATGGCCTGCTGGCGGACATCAACCGCTGGGTCGTGTCGCAGGCAATCGCGGTGCTGGGCGCGCGTGCCCGCGAGGGTCATCCCACCCAGGTGCTGGTGAAGGTCACGCCGGAATCGTTCGATGATCCGAAGATGATCGCCACGCTGCGCCAGCAGCTGCAGGCGCACGGCGTGCCGGGCGAACGCCTGTGGCTGCATGCACCGGAATCGAAGGTGTTCACCCACCTGCGCAGTGCCCAGCAGTTCCTGGCGGAAGTGGCACCGCTCGGCTGCCGGATCGGCCTGGAGCAGTTCGGCTCGGGCCTGGACTCGTTCCAGCTGCTGGCCCACTTCCAGCCGCAGTTCCTCAAGCTTGATCGCGGCTTCACCAGCGACCTGGCCGCCACCCGCGAGAACATCGACCGGGTCAGCCAGATAACCGCACGCGCGCAGGAAGCGGGCATCCGCACCATCGCCGAGTTCGTCAGCGACGCCAACTCGATGACACTGCTGTTCAGTGCCGGCGTGGACTACGTGCAGGGCGATTTCGTCGGCCCGGCAGCGCCGGCGATGAACTTCGAGTTCGGCTGACACCTCACCGGTAGCGCCGGGCCATGCCCGGCGGGTGGCCCGCAGACCGCTGCGCTCGCCGGGCATGGCCCGGCGCTACCCATAAAGAAGGCCGGCTTGCGCCGGCCTTTTCCGTTGATCAGGTCAGATCGACCAGGTTGTCGATCTTCACGTCCGGGTTGACGTCGGCTTCGTAGTCGACGCCTTCGACACCGAAACCGAACAGGCGCAGGAAATCGGCCTTGTAGCCGGCCAGGTCGCTGATCTCGTACAGGTTCTCGTTGGTCACCTGCGGCCACAGCGCCAGCACCTTGCCCTGCACGTCAGCGGCCATTTCCTTGTAGTCGGCGCGCAGGCGGCCTTCCTCATCGATCAGCGCAACGGTATGGCCATCGCCATCGACCAGGTCGTGGCGCAGGCGATCGACCGCCACGCCATCGGCCTTGGCGCCGTACAGGATGTCGTACAGCACGTCGAGCTGCTCGATGCAGCCTTCGTGGGTGCCCTTTTCCTTCATCACCTTGAACAGCAGCGACAGGTACAGCGGCATGGTCGGAATGGCCGAGCTGGCCTGGGTCACCACCGCCTTCAACACCGACACGCGCGCATCGCCGCCGATCCTGGCCAGCTTCTCGCGCAGCCCCAGCACCTTGTCGTCCAGATCCTTCTTGGCAGCACCGATGGAGCCGTTCCAGTAGATCGCCTGGGTGATCTCTTCGCCCACATAGGTGAAGGCCGTGGTGGTGCAGCCGTTGGCCAGCACGCCGGCATCGGCCAGCGCGTCGATCCACATCTGCCAGTCCTCGCCGCCCATCACCGCGACGGTGCCGGCGATTTCTTCCGGGGTGGCCGGCTGCAGGTGGGTTTCGGTCAGCACTTCCTTGTCGGTATCCAGGCCACGCAGGGTGATCGGCTCGCCGATCGGCTTCAGCGTGGAGCTGATGATCTCGCCCGTCTTGGGATGCTTGCGGCGCGGTGCAGCCAGGCTGTAGACCACCTGGTCGACCTGGCCGAGATCGGCCAAGATCATCTCGATGGTCTTGGCCTTCACCTCATCGGAGAACGCATCGCCGTTGATGCTCTTGGCATACAGACCCGCTTCGTCGGCGTACTTGTGGAACGCCGCCGAGTTGTACCAGCCCGCCGTGCCCGGCTTGGTTTCACTGCCCGGGCGCTCGAAGAAGATGCCCAGGGTTGCCGCGCCACTGCCGAAGGCGGCAGTGATGCGCGCGGCCAGGCCGTAGCCGGTCGAGGCGCCGATCACCAGCACGCGCTTGGGGCCGTTCTGGATCGGCGGGCGCGCACGGATGTAGTCGATCTGCTGCTTGACGGCGGCGTCGCAGCCGGTCGGGTGGGTGGTGACGCAGATGAAGCCGCGGACGCGCGGTTTGATGACCATGAAGACCTCGGGTTGGCAGGTGCGGCGCGCGGGGCGCTCAGCAGGAATACGTGGCGCGCGCGTGCGCGCGAACCGCAGGATCGTAGTGCGCGGGGGAAGATTGCACAACCGACGGCGGCGTAGGGTGGAGTTTGTTCTGCAGGGTTGCACCCTGCACCCGCAGAGGCAACGTCAACGGCAGAAGCTGGGTTCCTGTGGGTTGGCGGGGTGGGTCCGGTTGAGGGGGACGCTGCAAGTACGTCCATGTAAGCTCGGTCGCCGCATCCATGCGGCTCACGCCCCCTCAACCGGACCCACCCCG
>NZ_JBFTOJ010000190.1:0-7148 GCF_056397905.1 Stenotrophomonas sp. 05L414_2 | reverse complement strand
TTGCTGCACTGATCAATGCAGGCTTCACCCCGGACTATTGGATGCTGCGCCACTTCGAAGGCGCAACCCTGCCCTACCCCACCGGCGCGGTCATCCAGTTCGCTGTACTGGCCGGAGCGGAACTGTTGGTCACCGTGCTGATCGTGCGTCCCTGGAAACCAGGGCGCGTGTGGTTGCGGCTGCTGATCGCCCTGGTGCTGCTGCTGGCCTGGTCGTTCCCGTGGCTGGCCGCCGCCCTGCACCAGGCGCCGGTGCAGGGAATGCACCTGCTGTGGCTGCTGCTTCTGGATGTGGGATTGCTGCTGGCGCTGTGCGTGGTGACGCTGGCCAGTGCGTGGCGGGCGTTGGCCGGGAAACAGACCCGACGCGCACGCCCCTAGCGAAGCACGCCCCTACCTGTGGAACTCCACCCRCACATGTTGGCCGACGCGCGCCTTGGCGGCGCTCTCGAATTCCAGCACGCACTCCACCACCTTGGCCACGCCGCGCCCTGCGTCTTCGGGCAATCGTGCCTGCGCGAACACCGGGCTGATGCGGACCACACGTGCCACCGGCAGTGGCTTGCCCTCTGCGCCATCGCTATCGATCACCACCGTCGCACGCATGCCAACCTGCACGGCATCGGCGTAGGCCGCACTCAGCTCGGCACGCACCTGCAACGGTCGCGCCGGCAACAGTGACATCGCCGGCTTGCCGGCCTGCACGAACGCACCCACGCCCGGCACCTGGCCGACCACGATGCCGGCGTCCGGTGCGGTCAGCAACATCTGTCGCAGCTTGAGCCTGGCGTGCTCCAGCTTGTGCTGGGCCATGTCGACCTGCGCTCCGGCCACATCCACATCGGCGCGGACGCCGGCCAGCTGCTGCCTGGCTGCGTCGGCCTGCTGGCTGGACGACACGCCTTCACTGGCGCCGGTGGCCAGGCGGGTGGCGTTGCGCTCCAGTTCGCGCAGCTGCGCCTGACTGCCCTTCAGCCGGTCGGTGGCCAGCGCGAGATCGGCATTGGCCATGCCCACCTCCTGTTCAAGCAGTGCGCCATCCAGGGTGAGCAGGACATCGCCCTTGCGCACCACCGCCCCTTCCTTCACCGGCGCGGCGCTGACCGAACCATCCATCGCTGGTACCAGTGCAATCAGCCCGCCTTCCACATCGATGATGCCGCGGGCGACGGCGACGTTGTCCGCGCTGGCGGACGTGGCAGCGGTCGGCTGCGCGGGTACGGGTGCATCCTTGCTGCAGGCACCCAGCAGCAATGTCGCGCCCAAGGAGAAGCTGAGGGAGAACAATCGCGGCATTCTGGTCATGGGCTGTGCTCTACGGTTTCGTTCTGGCGGCGGTCATCGCGGACCGTGCCGTCTTCCATGGCGATCACCCGATCCGCATGGCGGATCAGGCGTGGATCGTGGCTTACACACAACACCGTGGCCTGATGCGCTCGTGCATAGCGGTGCAGGATGTCGATCACGCGCTGGCCGTTCTCGGCGTCCAGTGCGCTGGTGGGCTCATCGGCGAAGATCAGCGTGGGTGACTTGGCGAACGCACGGGCGACGGCTACGCGCTGCTTCTCGCCGCCGGACAGCTGTGCCGGGCGCATGTGGCTGCGGTGCGAGAGGCCGACTTCGTCCAGCGCCTGCCGAGCCAACGGCTCGCTGTCGCGGTTGCGCATGCCGCGATAGCCCAATGGCAGCTGCACCTGCTCCAGCGCCGTCAGCGCCGGGAACAGGTTGAAGCCCTGGAACACGAAACCGACGTGGTGCAGACGGAAGCGCTCCACCTCGCTGCGGGTCATGTGGCTGACGTCCTGGCCAAGCGCATGCACGCGACCGCCATCAGGCGTTGAGAGCCCGGACATGAGCGACAGCAGCGTGCTCTTGCCGCAGCCGGAGGGGCCCGATACCAGGGTCAATTCGCCGGGATAGATGTCCAACGACAGGCCACGCAGCACGGGCACATGCACATCGCCGGACACGAAGCCCTTTTCGAGTGCGTCGGCACGCAGGGTCGGGATCGCGATGGGAGCATTCGTCATCGGTGGCCCCTCAACGCAACAGCAGCGATGGATCGGAACGGACGACGCTGCGCACCGCCATGATGCTCGACAGCATGGCCATCACCGCGACCAGCGCCACGCAGCCAAGAACCACCATCGGCGTGAGCTGTACCGGTACGCGCTGGGTCTGCGCGGCCATCAGCACCACCGCGCTGAAGGCTGCGGCCAGCAGCATGCCGACACCACCGATCAGCACGGCCTGTTCGAACACCACACGAGCCAGGGCGTAGCGGCCTGCGCCGAGCGCATTGAGGGTGGCGTACTCGCGTACCGACCCGGCCACCACTGCGGCAAATGACTGGTTGGTGATCACCGCGCCGACGAAGCAGACAATGACCGCCATGAACAGCACTGCGATGCCGGCGCCGGTATCGAACAGCCAGTATTGCTGCGAACGACTGGCGAACTCCGGCGCTGTCCAGAACTCGACGGGCGTGGCGCGGCCCGTCGATGCACTGAGGCGATCGCGCACGCGCGCGGCCAGCTCCGGTGAGCGCGTGCCCGCCACGAAATAGGTGCTGCCTTCATGCGGATCGGTTCCGGCGATGGCACGCGCGGTATCCAAAGACGCCAGCACGTTGACGCCGCCAAGGCCACGCAGGCCGGGTTGCGCTGCAACCACACGCACGGCCTTGCCATTGATCCACGCGCGGTTGCGGTGCAGATCGACGCCCAGCGTATCCAGGTCCGCGCTGTCGACGATCACCGCACCGGGTTCGCGCAACCGGGCACGCAGATCGGGCGACAGGATGCGCGAGAACATCATCGCGTCGCCTGCCGTGGAGATGCCGGACAGATAGACCGACACGTTGCCGGCACCCTGTGCGCTGGAGCGCCACTCGCCATCGACCCACTCGTAGGGTTCGACGCGGGTGACATCCGGGTCCATCCGCAGGCGATTCTCTACATCCGCACTGATCGCATGACCGTAGTTCACGCTCTGCGTGCCGGCAAAGCCCGCCCAGACATCGGCGCTGGACGCCTTCACGTAGATCGCGGCGGTGCCGAAGATGCCCAGCACCAGTGCCGCCTGCACGATCAGCAGCACGCCGGCGAAACACATGGCCAGCACTACCGGCAGGAAACGGCGCCACTCGTAAACCAGGGTCTTGCGGGCAAGCGCGATCATTGCGCGTCGCCTTCAGGCTCGGCTGGCAAGGGAGCACCGCCCACTGCGCGATAGAGCGATGCGAATGCAAGYACGCGAGCACCCTGCGCGCCGATCAGGTCGGCCTGCGCGGACAGCGCGGCACGCTGGGTTTCCAACCCGTCGAACTCACTGGAAAGACCAAGCTGCACCTGCCGGGCCTGTCGTGCGACCTGCTGCCGGGCTGCTTCGTCGGCCACCTGCAGCGACTGGATGCTGCTGTCCTGGCGGGCCAGGCTGCCCAGTGCACCCTCCACTTCCGCCACGCCCTGCAGCACTGCCTTGCGATACCCCAGCAGGGCTGCATCCAGCTGCTTGTCGTCGGATTGATAGCGCGCGCGACGTTGGCCCCAATCCCACAGAGGGATATCGATGTAGGGACCAATCGATGGGCTGGAATCAGAGTTGGAGCGAGCGTTCTGGGTCAGGTTGTAGGCGTAAAGGATGGAACCGCCCAGGCTCAGTTTCGGGAACATCGACGCGCGTGCACTGCCCTTTTCGGCGGCAGCCTGCAGCACATCGGCCTCGGCCAGCAGGATCTGCGGGCGATGGCGCAGCAGGTCGGCCGGCACCTGCTGCAGGGTGAAGGCGCTCAACTGCGGTGGCGTGCGGTAGGCATTCCAGGCCGGATCCGGACCATCGCGACCCAGCAGCAGCGCCAACGCGCGCGAGGCGTTGCCCGCGTTCTCATTCGCCTGTGCAATGGCCGCGCGCGTGGCCGCCCGCCGCGCGCGCAGGCGATCCAGTTCACCGGGCTCGTCCAGATGCAGGCGCTGCCGAACCAGGCCCAGTTGCTCGCCACGTGCGTCAACGGCCTGCTGCCTGCCCAGCAGATCCACCTGCGCCTGCGCGACGGAAAGATCCAGGTAGCTGCGCACCACATCAGCGATGACCGCCACCTGTGCCGCATCGCGCAGTGCTTCGGCATTTCCGTTGGCCGCCTGCGCGCTCAGACGGGCACTCTCCGCTGCGCCAAACAGGCCAAGATCCCAGATCGCTTCAACGCCGGCGTGGAAGTACGTGTCGACCGCGGCGGCGTCCTGCACCTGCTTGGCACTGGCGGAGATTTCCGGACGGAAGCGCGCATCGGAGGTGCCCGACAGCAGGCGTACCGCCTGCAACCGCAGGGTGGCCTGGCGCAGGTCCAGATTGCCGGCGACGGCCTCGTCCACCAGCGCGTTCAAGCGCGCATCGGCCAGCACCTTCCACCACTGCCGCGCGTCGACCGCTACGCCCTGCCCTGCCGCGGTCTGACTCCAGACTGCTGGTACGCGATCAGGCAGATCGGGAACCGGCACCGACATGCAGCCCACCAGCATCATGCTGGTCAGCAGCGCCCCGGTACCCAGGACGATGCGTGGGACGACGGCATACCGGCGCGCGAACGCTGCCGGGAAAGTGATGCGACTGGCCACCCGCCCGCCTTCGTGGAGAGAGAAGCCGAGGAGGCTACGCCGCGATTGTGGAGTGGACATGGAGAATCGGTCGGAGGTGCGTTACAGCGCGTGTGCGGTGCATGCATTGCGAACCCTCGGCCTTTCCACAGCCTTTCATCGGCGCCGCCAAGCTGAACGCTGGACTGTCCGCGGGCGCTGCGGCACATTGTCCTGAACGCTTACACTGGCAGGCAATACGCTTGAAATCCGCCCTTCGCCGCACGCTCGGCATCTTCGCGACCGTGCTCATCGTGGGTACGACGGCGATCTGCCTGACCACTCCGTTGGCGTCGAACGCGGCCATGCTGCTGATGGACCGCAGCAACTTCATTCCCGCGCAGTCGTCGATCTTTTCCTTCGAGCCCTACGTGATCAACGAGGGCTCGTCGAACTACTGGTTGTACGGCCAGGACCGGAACTACTACTACCACTTCACCTACCGGGCCGACGCCCCGTATCTGTACATCACGCGGAAGAACGCCTGCGCCGGCTTCGATCGTGCGGACGTGCGAACCTGGTGCGGTGCGGGCCGAGGCAGCCCGCGCTAGCGCGATCGCAATCCCTTTCCGGTGCGCAAACGAAAAACGCCCCCTTGCGGGAGCGTTTTTCTGAATCTGGAGCGGGAAACGAGACTCGAACTCGCGACCTCAACCTTGGCAAGGTTGCGCTCTACCAACTGAGCTATTCCCGCAGATTCCGTTCGACCTGCGTCGAAGGAGCGCTATTGTGTCGGGATTGCTGCACGGCGTCAACAGGATTCTGCTGCCCCCTCATGAAGCAGCGTTCAGCTTCAGGATCACATCCACACGCCCCGCCGATGGAAGTAGATCTGCTCGGCCAGCCGGCGCATCGGGCCGGTACGCAGCAGCGCATTGACCGGCCAGTCCTGCTGCAGGTGGTCCATTGCCCAGCGCAGCATGCGCTTGCGGTGAAAGGTGGGGGCCGCCTGACGCGCCACCTGCTCTGCGGCCGGCCCCTTGCCGCGCCGGTGCAACCCGATCGCATCACCGACCGCCCAGCCATGCCGCCATGACGAGTGGATGCCGCCGGCCGACAGCGGCGAAACAACACCTGCCGCATCACCGGTCAGGATCACGCCCGGCGCGGTGATCGGGCCATCCGGCAACCCGCAGGGCACCAGCCCCGCGCGGGTGCCGGCAACCTGGGCCGAGTGCGGAAGTCCCACAACGTCGCGCACGTGTTCAAGGAATCCCTCGATATCCGGCGCGCGTGCATGTGCGGGATCATGCCGCAGCGCCAATCCCACCTGCACGCCGGTGGGGTTCTGCGCGGCCCAGCCGATGTAGCCGGATGCGAATCGGCGGCTGACAAAGCAGTGCAAGGCATCGCCTTCCGGCAGCTGCACGCCGGCAAACTCGCGCTCGACGCCATACAGATTGTCGCGCACCTGGCCCAGGCCGGTACGCTGGGCAACACGTGATCGTGCGCCATCAGCGCCGACCAGATAGGCCGTGCGCCCCACCCCTTCAACCTGCCACGCGTCGCCGTCGCGGCAGGCGTCGGTGAACGACTGCTGCAGACGCAGGTCCACGCCATTGGCACGCAGTTCGCTGGCCAGCCAGCGCATCAGGTTCGGCGTATCGGTGGTGAGGAAGTAGTAACCCGGTGCGGTCAGCAGCACGTTGTGCAGGTTCGGCGCATACAGGCGCACGCGTGCGACGCGTTGCACGAGATGATCGGGCATGCGCCCCAGCCAGGTCTGTTCCATCGCCTCCTTCACCACGATACCGGTGGTGTGCAGGCGTTCGCCAGGGTCGGCCTTGCGCTCGAGCACGCAGACGCGCAGGCCGTACTGAGCGGCGGCAAGTGCGCAGGCGGCACCACCAAAACTAGCGCCGACGATGACCACGTCGTAGTCGTTGGCAGGGGGAGTCTGAGGCATCGCGGCGTCACCTTGCTGGATCCGGGGGTACAGCGTGGGATCGGCGCATGGCGAGGCGATGGAGTGGCGGTGAAGTGGGGATGAAGCGCTCGCTCGCCCGATCGGGCTCCATTTCGGAATACTTGTATGGACTCACCCCGGACGACGATCAATAGTTCCTGGCCCAGTGCCATCACCAATGTAGTGGCGACTATCGACAACCACTCCGACACCCTCGATCGGGACCAATCTGAGAACGGCGACATGTAGTTGAGCATGTCCAAGAGCGCGAGTCTCGGCGATCCGCTGGCAGTGGACTGATCGCTCCGAGCAACAACCGCTCTCAATGAACCCACAAGACGACCAGTCCTCCCGGACCACGACATTCGAGAATCGATATGGATCACTTCGCCCACCTTGGCTACCACTACGGCGAGCGAGAAATCGAGTCGTTGCTGAAGGAGCTTGGGATCGTCGATGCTCCAGCCCTGGAGCCGCATTGGACAGATGCTTACTTGTCCAACGCATCACTCGGCGTTGAACTGACATTGTCAGATTCTGAGTCCTTGGCCTTTCCTAGTCGCGACTATCCAGCTGGCGCGCTAGTGTTATCCAATTTCCGCTACTACGGAC
>NZ_JBFTOJ010000189.1:0-7173 GCF_056397905.1 Stenotrophomonas sp. 05L414_2 | reverse complement strand
GCGTGGATCTACTGGGTGCAGCTGCGGCCTTTGATCTGGGTCCGCCTTGAGCGAGCCGAGCATCGCAGGGGACCGACGTGCGAAGCACGGCGGCTCGCGACCGGCGGAACGCTTCTTTTGGTTACTTTTCTTTGTGTACAAAGAAAAGTAACGCCCAAGAACAATGAAGCGCCTTCAGCACGCGCCACGCGCAGGAAGCCAGCCTCCTACCGCACCGGCACCGGGATATTGCACAGGTCGATATGCCCGGCCGGGCGCTTGTAGAAATCATCCACGCGGTTGCGCCGCGCTTCGACCGTATCGGCGAAGGTCTTTGAATCCGTGCGCAGCACCTGGATCGGTGTGCGCTCGGCCGCGGGTACGTCGCTGACGCGACGGATCGACACGATCGGTGTGCGCAGCTTCGGGTCGGCGTAGAAGCCCATCGGTGCCGGTCCGCGCGCGATAGCGCTGAGCAGTTCCATGCCCTTCAGCACGCGGCCGACCAGGGTGATGTTGCGGTCSAGCTGGCGCGGCGATTGGCCAGTCACCACGTAGAGTTCKGCACCGATGCTGCTGTCTTCCTCGTTGCTGCGGCCCGCACCCAGCATGCCGTAGCAGTGCGCCAGCCAGGCCTTGCCGGCCTGCGGGTCCTGGCCGACCGGGAAGCCGTCGACGAAGCCGGTCTGCGCTGCCCAGCCATCGCGATCCGGCAGCACGCTCACCTTCAAACCGCTGTTGGCACGCTCGAATTCGGCCGGCAGCTTGCGCTGGGCGCTGCCGAACGGCTTGGCCTTGGCGGCATCGTCGGCGTCGGCATCGCCGAACTGCACCACGAAGTTGTCCTGCGAGCGGTAGATGCTGGTGCCGTCCCAGAAGTGCTCGTGGGCGAAGGTCTGGATGTTGGCGACATGGCGCGGGGCAAACTGCGGCGCCAGCTCGATGATCACCCGCCCGGCCGGCAGGTCCATGTACAGCAGGTTGGCCGGGTCCGGCGTGCGCCAGTCGCTGGCGGCCGAGGCCTCCAGGATCTGCTGCGGGCTGCGGTAGGGCGCGGCCGCGCTGGCCAGCGAGGGCAGCAGGCAGGCCAGGGCGAGGGTAGTCAGGGCAAGGCGTCGACGGTGCGRCATGGGATCCCCGGAACATGAACGAGGTCTCGATTCTGCGCGAGAGTGCGTGCCTGCGCCACGGTCCCGTGCTGGCCGTGTCCATGTACGTGCGGCACGATGGTCATTCTCCTTAATGGAAGCAGATGATGTTGATACCGCATCCGGAGGCCCCCGAAGCCGCACTGAGCGCCAGAATCGACCAGATCCTGAAGGCGTTCGTCGATGAAGGGGGGAATCGTGTGCATTGGTTGCAGACGTTGTCGCCACGTGGGCTGTTCGATCTTGATGAGCGTCGGCGCAGTTGGTGGGCTGCCAACGATGATGGCCTGCTCGCCTGCCTGAAAGCCTGTGCAGCGGCGCCGGTTACTGTGCAGACGGCGGCACTGTTCCTTGCGGGCTCGGATGGCAATGGCCGCACGCGTGAGGCCGCGTTGCAGATGATGCGCTCGGTGCCCAGCCATTTGACGTTGTCCTGTGCCTTGCTCCGCTGCAATGACTGGGTGGCTGAAGTGCGTGCGGCGGCGCAGGATTGCGTGATGTCCCTGCTCGGGCAGTGCGCGGTGCAGCACGTACTGGCGGCCTGGCCGGTCGCCGTGCGCCTGCGCCATTCCCAGCGCGTTGACCGGGCGTGGCTCGAGGGCACCCTGTTCGCCTGGTTGTCATCGCCCTCCAGCCGCATAGTGSTTGAAGGACTGCTGGGCCATCCCGACGCACGCACCCGGCTGATGGCCTACGCCGTCGCCCTGCACAGTCATCCGGATCGGGCAGCGTTGCGCGTGCGCGCGATTCTGGACAGTGATCCGCACATCTCGCACTTGGCACTTGCCGATCTTCTGCACCACGGTGA
Source organism: Stenotrophomonas sp. 05L414_2 (assembly GCF_056397905.1). NCBI lineage: Bacteria > Pseudomonadati > Pseudomonadota > Gammaproteobacteria > Lysobacterales > Lysobacteraceae > Stenotrophomonas > Stenotrophomonas sp. 05L414_2. The sequence goes on along the minus strand of NZ_JBFTOJ010000189.1, from coordinate 5,238 downwards.
GCCTGCGGATGTCGAGGCGAAGTGCGCGCTGGCATTGTCCGCGCCTGCGAGCGGGGTACGTAGTGCCGCGTTGCGTGCGCTGGTCGAGCGCGAGGTGGCCGGCTTGGATGCGCACATCGAAACCGCGGCATTCGACCGTTCGAGAGGCGTGCGCCGGTTGGCGATGTGGCTGCTCCAGCAGCGGCAGGCCACGCCGGCCATCGCGTTGTGGCGAGACGAGCTCAAGCACCGTCGACGCGCGCGATGGCGCGAAGCATTGGAAGCGCTGGCCGATCACGCCGAGGCAGAGGATATGCCTGCATTGCGCGCCTTGTTGCCCCAGGTATCGGCGCGCCATCAGCGCAACTGCCTGCGCGGCTGGGTGCGGGCCGAGGGCGGTGCCCGTCTGGCATTGCTGCGCGAGGCACTGGAAAAGCCGGGGCGGACCGTGAATGCGTTGCTGGCCAGCGCCACCGTGCTATGGGCGGCAGAGCTGGACCCGCCGCGCCTGCTCGCCTTCTGCCACGACGGTCCTTCGCCGGTGGCACAGGCTGGCCTGCTCGGGCAGCTGACCCGGCTGCCCTTGTGGCAACACCTCGACCTGCTGCTGGATGCGGTACCGCAGCGCGAGGATGAACGTGCCTGGCACCTGCGGCTCGTGCATGGCTGGCTTCGGGTGAGCGGGCAGTACTCGCCGCTCGGGGCCGCCCGTCGGCAGGCCCTGCTCAGCCGGCTTGAAGAGGGCAGGCACTCTTTGCCGCAGAACGTTGCGGCCCAAGTGCGGGCGGCCGTCCATCATGCCTGAAGGCCCCCTTCCGCACGGCAGGATGACTAACGACACATTCGCTATACCGAACTTCGCACTACTGTGGACTTCAACGTAGTGGAGGGCCGGTCATGTCCGAGGACGATGTCCACCTGAAGAAGTTCCAGAAGGAGCTCAGCGCCGGCACCGTGTCGCTGGCCCTGCTCGCAGTGCTGGCCCGCGCCGGTGAGCCGCTGTACGGCTACCTGATCGCCAAGGAGCTGGAACGGGTGGGCGAGGGCGTGCTCAGTGGCAAGCAGAGCGCGCTGTACCCGGTGCTGCGCAACCTGGAGGGCGCCGGCCTGCTGGAGAGCCATGTGGAGCCGTCCAGCAGCGGGCCGCCGCGCCGCTACTACCGCATCAACGCGCGTGGCCGGGAGGTGCTGCAGCAATGGCGCCAGGCTTGGCGCGACACCCGTGATTCCGTCGATTCCGTGTTGGAGGGGGTACCGCAATGAACGACCTGGACCTGGCAGGCAACCGTCTGCCCAGCACCATCCCGCAGTACCTGGCGCAGCTGCGTGCCGCGCTGGACGGTGCCGATCCGGCGATGGTGCAGGACGCCCTGTACGACGCCGAGGAATACCTGCGCTCGGAACTGGCGGCGCAACCCGGCCGCAGCGAAGCCGAGGTCATCGCCGACGTCGCCGGCAGCTACGGCGCACCGGACGAGGTGGCGGAGATCTACCGCGAAACCGAGCTCACGGTGAACCGCGCGCTGCGCACGCCGCGGGCTGACACGGGCCCGGTGCTGCGTGCAGCGGCCGAGGCCAGCGGTGCTGCACCGGCGGCACAGCCCGCAGCGCCCGTGCGACGCTCGCTGCTGGCGCGTTTCTTCGGCGTAGTGACGGACCCGCACACCTACGGCGCGCTGTTCTACATGCTGTTGTCGCTGGCCACCGGCATCTTCTTCTTCACCTGGGTGGTCACCGGCCTGTCGCTGTCGCTGGGCCTGCTGATCCTGATCATCGGCGTCCCGTTGACCGTGCTGTTCTTCGGCTCGGTGCGTGGACTGGCGTTGCTGGAAGGGCGGCTGGTGGAAGCGCTGCTGGGCGAGCGCATGCCGCGCCGGCCGCAGTACACCGACCGCAGCCGCAGCTGGCTGCAGCGTATCGGCGACATGTTCACTGATGGCCGTACCTGGCTGACCCTGCTGTACTTCGTGCTGATGCTGCCGCTGGGCATCATCTACTTCACCATCGCGGTGACCTTGCTGTCGCTGTCGCTGGGCTTGATCTGGGCACCGGTGGCGGCGATCTTCAGCGGCGACATCCCCGGCATCTACATCAACGACGTGAACGTGCTGCCGATGGCAGCCTCGCCGCTGGTGGCGATCGTGGTAGCAGCGGTGGGTGTGTTGCTGCTGCTGCTGACGATGCACCTGGCACGCGGCATCGGCAAGCTGCACGGCATGCTGGCCAAGAACCTGCTGGTGCGCTTGTAAGGCAGCGATCTGTTCTCTGGTGGGTGCCGACCTCGGTCGGCACTTCGCCATGGTAGGTGCCAGCCTTGGTTGGCACGAACCATCAGGTGTCAGTACGCTTGAAAGAGCGCCAACCAAGGTTGGCATCTACCGAAAGCGCCAACCAAGGTTGGCATCTACCAGAAGCGCCAACCAAGGTTGGCATCCACCAGGGGCGTGCTACCCCGCCTTGCGGCGCAGCGGGGTGACGTTGCTCTTCTTCTTCGTGGCCTTCGCTGCCGGGGCTTCGGCATGCGCGGCGAAGAAGTCACGCACCTTCGGGTACACCACTTCGCGCCAGCGGCGGCCGCTGAAGATGCCGTAATGGCCGGCACCATCCACGATGAAGTGTTCACGGCGTTCGGCCGGTATACCGCTGCACAGTGCCTGCGCCGCTTCGGTCTGGCCGAGGCCGGCGATATCGTCCAGCTCGCCTTCGATGCTCAGCAGCGCGGTATCGCGGATTGCCGACGGGTCGACCTTTTCGCCGTTGACCACCCACTCGCCACGCGGCAGCAGGAAATCCTGGAACACCACGGAGATGGTGTCCAGGTAGTACTTGGCCGGCATGTCCAGCACCGCGTTGTACTCGTCGTAGAAGCGACGGTGCGCGTCGGCATCCTCCAGGTCGCCCTTCACCAGGTCGGTGTAGAAATCCCAGTGCGAGCTGAAGTGGCGGCTGGGATTCATCGACAGGAAGCCGGCGTGCTGCAGGAAACCGGGATACACGCGGCGGCCGGCACCTGGATAGCTGGCCGGTACGGTGTGGATGACGTTGTTCTCGAACCACGACAACGGGTTCTGCGTGGCCAGGTTGTTGACCGCGGTCGGGCTGCAGCGCGCGTCGATCGGGCCACCCATCATCACCAGCGTGCGCGGCGTCGGTTCGCCGCGGCTGGCCATCAATGAAACCGCGGCCAGCACCGGTACGGTAGGCTGGCAGACACTCACCACGTGCAGGCGCTCCACGCCAAGATGGCGGATGAACTCCTGGATGTAGGCGATGTAGTCGTCCAGCCCGAATTCGCCTTCGCTGCCGGGCACCATGCGCGCGTCGACCCAGTCGGTCACGTACACGCGGTGGTCGCGCAGCAGCGTGCGCACGGTATCGCGCAGCAGCGTGGCGTGATGGCCCGACAACGGCGCCACCACCAGCACGAACGGCTGGTTGAGCATGGTGTGCAGCTGGTCGGCTTCATTGCTGTGGCGCTTGAAGCGCAGCAGCTTGCAGAACGGCTTGCTGAGTTCCTCGTGCACCACGATCGGCACGCGCTCGCCCTCGACCTCGATTTCGTTGATGCCCCATTCGGGCTTCTCGTAATCCTTGCCGATGCGATGGAACAGCTCATTGACCGCCGCCAGACGATCAGCGCCAGGCATCTGCGACCACCAGTGTCCCTGGTTGGCGAAGAACTTGGCGTTGGCCTGGGCCTGGTGCACCCAGGGGGCGAGCAGGTTGCGGGTCAGTTCGTGCAGYTGATAGAGCATGCCGACCGAATATGTATGGTCTTATGTTGCCGCGCAGCATAGCGCATCCGACTGTCCCGGACGTTAAGCAGACTCACTGATCGTATTCAGCGGGCCGCCTGTTCCAGCGCAGTCGCTTCAGTGGCCAGCGCTGGCCCCAGCCAGAGGTGGGAGCCGACTGCCTGCAGGCCTTGCCGGGTCAGCTCGCGCCGGTACCAACGGGCCGGGCGCGACTGGAAGCCGTCATGGTCGCCCTCGAATTCATCTTCGGCGGCGAAGGTCTCCAGGAACGCCACGCCTGCGGTCAGCTCGGCGACACCGGCCAGGCCTGCGCGAAGTTCGCGGTTGGGCACGTAGTGCATCACGTCCGAACAGACCAGCAGGTCGACCGGGGCGCAGGGTCGCAGCCAGGCGAAATCGCCGAAGCTGGCCAGGTGCAGGTTGCGGGTGCGGCCGTAGCGGCGCACAGCGTACTCGCTGCTGTCGAAACCGAGGTATTCGACCTTCGGACGCAGTTTCAGCAGCGGCGCGCGCCATGCCCCTTCGCCACAGCCGACGTCCAGCACGCTGCGGATCGGTCGTTCCAGGTAGTACTCGGCCGTCGCCACGGCGAGGGCGACCTTGCGCGCCAGGCGCGCGCTGCCACCGATGTCGGCGCGGCGATACCAGCGCTGGAAGTAGGCGGCGTCGTAGGTCTTGTCCATGGCGATCCGGTGCAGTCGTGAAATCGGCGCCTATCGTACGGCGTTGCAGCACGTCATGCGTCGATGTGTCGCGGCGGTTGCACGTGAGGTGGCCTCGCCACGACATGCGAGAATGGCGGACATCCACGCCAGCCGCCGGAGCGAGCGCATGCAGAGCTATTACTGGGTCAAGACCTTCCACATCGTGTTCGTGGTGGCATGGATGGCCACGGTGTTCTACCTGCCGCGCATCCTGGTGAACCTGTCCGAGACCGCGGGGCAGCCGGCGGTGGTCGAGCGCCTGCAGCTGATGGGCATGCGCTTGTACCGCTTCGGCCATTCGATGTTCGGCCTGGCGTTCGTGCTCGGCCTGGTGCTGTGGCTGGGCTACAAGGTGATTCCGGATTTCCCGACCATGGTCGCCCCGGGTGGCGCAGGCTGGCTGCACGCCAAGCTGGGCCTGGTGGTGGTGCTGCTGGCGTACTTCATCTGGATCGGGCGGCTGCTGAAGGGCGTGGCCAAGGGCAGGGCGCTGCCGTCGTCGCGCGCGCTGCGCTGGATCAACGAGATTCCGCTGCTGGCCTTCATCCCGATCGTCTGGCTGGTGCTGGCCAAGCCGTTCTGAGATCTGGAGCTCTCGAACATGTCACTTTCTTGCTCGTGCAAGAAAGTAACCAAAGAACACGCCGCCAGGTCGCGAGCCGGTGCTACGCACCGGTGCCCTGTGCTTCTCGGTGAATCAGGGGACGGCGCCGAACTCGCTGCGCTCAGACATCGGCGCCTCTAGGCCCCTGATTCCCCTGCGATGCTCGGCTCGCTAAAAGGCGGAATGGAAGGTCAAG
>NZ_JBFTOJ010000188.1:5798-12988 GCF_056397905.1 Stenotrophomonas sp. 05L414_2 | reverse complement strand
CCTCGTTCCTGATCAGCCTGTCGGGCACCAACCCGTACTACCAGGATGACTTCGGCACGCTGTCGGCGTCGCTGAGCTTCAAGGCCACCGACTGGCTGAGCATCAGCCTGGATGGCCTGAACCTCAACAACCCGACCTACAAGTACTACCAGACCGCGGCCATTCCGACCTCGTTCTACAGCAACGGTCGCCAGTACTACCTGAACTTCCGCTTCAAGTACTGATCCAGCGGCAGCCTCATCGCCGAGTCGTGCACGCACGCCGGGCCTGGGTCATTCCGGGCCCGGCGTTTTTCATGTATAGCGAACATCGCACCCGATCCAAGGAGTCCTTCAGATGACGAAGCCCACCCGCGCCAGGATGCGCAGCCTTCTGTTGCTGGGCAGCCTGCTGGCCGCCCTGCCTGTGCTGCGGGCACTGGCCGCCGATGCCCCGGCACTCGATACCGGCCCTGGCCCGCAGCTGCGCGCCGGCAGCCTGATGTTGATTCCCGCACCGGCCAACGTGCAGCGCGGCAACGGCGCGGGCATCACCGTGGGCGCCGCTACCGTGCTGCATGCCGATGGCGAAGCCGCACAGCGCGTGGCCGCACAGTTCGCCGACCTGCTGGCGCGCAGTGGTGGGCCGCGACTGGCCGTGGCCAACGGCAAGGCCGCCGCCAAGGGCAACAGCATCCGCTTCCAGATCGTGCCGACCTTCCGCGACAGCGGCGAGGGCTACACGCTGGAAAGCACCGCGCGGGGCGTGCTGGTGCAGGCCGGCAACGAGACCGGCCTGTTCTACGGCGCCACCACCCTGGCCCAGCTCGCCACCGGCGGCAGCAACGGCGTGCTGCCGGCCGTGCAGATCCAGGATGCGCCGCGCTTCAGCTGGCGTGGCTTCATGCTCGACTCGGCGCGGCACTTCCAGAGCCTGGACGAGATCAAGCGCGTGCTCGATGCGATGGCAGCGCACAAGCTCAACACCTTTCATTGGCACCTGACCGACGACCAGGGCTGGCGCATGGAGATCAAGCGCTACCCGAAGCTCACCGAAGTCGGCAGCTGCCGCCTTCCGGCCGGTGATGGCGGCATCGATCCGGTCAGTGGCAAGGAACATCCGTACTGCGGCTTCTACACGCAGGACCAGATCCGCGAAGTGATCGCCTACGCCGCCAAGCTGCATATCCAGGTCATTCCGGAAATCGATGTACCCGGCCACGCCACCGCTGCCATCGCCGCCTATCCGGAACTGGGTACGATCGACACGCCGTTGAAACCGTTGAGCGAATGGGGCGTGTTCCCGAACCTGTTCAACGTCGAGGACGGCACCGTTACCTTCCTGGAGAACGTGCTGGAAGAAGTGATCCAGCTGTTCCCGGCCAGGTATGTGCATGTGGGTGGCGACGAGGCGGTGAAGGACCAGTGGGAAGCATCAAAACAGGTGCAGCAGCGCATGCGCGCGCTCGGCATCAAGGATGAGATGGCCATGCAGAGCCACATCATCAAGCGCCTGGAAACCTTCCTGGAACAACACGACCGTCGCCTGATCGGCTGGGACGAAATCCTTGAGGGCGGCCTGCCGCCGCAGGCCACGGTGATGTCATGGCGCGGCACCGAAGGCGGCCTTGCTGCGGCCAGCGCCGGCCACGATGTGGTGATGTCGCCGGTCAGCCACCTGTACCTGGATTACCTGCAGACGGCCTCGCCGAACGAACCGCCGGGCCGGCCGACGCAGGTGAACCTGGCCAAGCTCTACAACTACGAACCGGTGCCGGCCGAACTGGCCGCCGACAAGCGCGGGCACATCCTCGGCCTGCAGGCGAACATGTTCACCGAGCACACGCGCACCTACGCGCGTCTGCAGCACAACCTGTTCCCGCGCCTGGCCGCCGTGGCCGAGACCGGCTGGAGCACGCCGGAGCATCGCGATTTCCGCGACTTCCTGGCCCGCCTGCCCTCGCAGCTGCAGCGCTATCGGGCCTGGGGCCTGGCCTACGCGCAGACGCCGTTCGAAGTAGGCGTGGCCTACACCGATGACCGCGCGGCGAACACGGTGACCGTGTCGCTGGCCAATCCTCTGGGCTATGAAGTGCGCTACAGCAGCGACGGCAAGCCGGTGACGGCACAGTCGCCGCTGTACCAGCAGCCACTGACGTCCACGCTGCCGGCGACGGTGCAGGCTGCCGCCTTCTACCAGGGCCAGCCGCTGGCTGCGAAGCCGACGGTGGCGTCGTACACCGCGCAGTCGCTGCTGTCGCGGCACAGCGAAGCACTGCGCAGCTGCGTCGGCGAGAAGGGCTTGGTACTGCGCCTGGAAGATGATGGTCCGCGCGAAGGTGCGCGTGCGGTGTTCACCGTCGACATCTTCCAGCCGTGCTGGCGTTGGCCGCAGGCACAGCTGGATGGCATCGGCAGCGTGGAAGTGCGCGCAGGCCGCATTCCGTACTACTTCCAGCTGGCCCACGACGAGCCGAAGCGTCGCTTCGAAAAGGCCCGGAGCGCGCACGGCGAAATGCTGATCCGTCGCGGTGACTGCACCGGCAAGGTCCTGGCGCAGGTGCCGCTGCCGGCGCAGACCGATGCCGACGGCTTCGTGACCCTGCGCGCGGCTTTGCCGAAGGGCACCTCGGGCACGGGCGATCTGTGCATCAACTTCACCGGCGACACGCGCCCGGCGATGTGGGTGCTGGATGAGGTGACGCTGGGGAAATGACGGCGGACACGATGGCGTGGATCTACTGTAGAGCCAGGCCATGCCTGGCTGCCTTTGGTAGACGCCAACCTTGGTTGGCGCCGGCGAGATTCATCCACGCATGGCGTGGATCTAACGTAGAGCCAGGCCATGCCTGGCTGCCTTCGGTAGACGCCAACCTTGGTTGGCGCCGGTGAGATTCATCCACGCATGGCGTGGATCTACTGTAGCGCCAGGCCATGTCTGGCTGCCTTTGGTAGACGCCAACCTTGGTTGGCGCCGGCGAGATCCATCCACGCATGGCGTGGATCTACTGTAGCGCCAGGCCATGCCTGGCTGCCTTGGTAGACGCCAACCTTGGTTGGCGCCGGCGAGATTCATCCACGCATGGCGTGGATCTACTGTAGAGCCAGGCCATGCCTGGCTGCCTTGGTAGACGCCAACCTTGGTTGGCGCCGCCGAGATTCATCCACGCATGGCGTGGATCTACAGTAGAGCCAGGCCATGCCTGGCTGCCTTTGGTAGATGCCAACCTTGGTTGGCGCCGCCGAGATCCATCCACGCATGGCGTGGATCTACTGTAGAGCCAGGCCATGCCTGGCTGCCTTTGGTAGTCGCCAACCTTGGTTGGCGCCGGCGAGATTCATCCACGCATGGCGTGGATCTACCGCGGAGCCAGGCCATGCCTGGCTGCCTTACCCCCGCCAGCGCAGCAGCATGTCGCGCAGCGGGGTCAATGCGGTAGCCATCCCCGCCAACACGCCAACGGTGTTGGCCACCGCATCCATCGGATCGGCCATGCGGTTGCTGGTCAACGCGCCCTGCGCGAACTCGATGCCGACGCCCATCAGCACCAGGCCAGCACCTACCCACAGCAGCGGGCGGCCTCGTCGGAACAACTGCACCGCGCTGCCAGCCAGGATGAAATAAGCCAGGAAATGCTCGCCCTTGTCGCTGTTTTCCGGCAACGGGATCGGCGGCGGCGGAATCAGGCAGACCACGATCACCGTCAGCACCGCCAACACCCACAACGCGGTCCACAGTCGCGGCCGCCGCAGCGGCTTGATCACCGGCAACGCTGCACTCACAGGCGCCAGCTCAGGTCGCCCAGTTCGAAAGCCGGTTCGAAATCGACGTCGCGCTGCAGGCCAATGGCCTGGAAACGCTCGCCCATCTCCGTTGGCAGGGTCAGCTTCTTCACCTGGTCGCGCAACTGGATGCGGCCCACCTCATCGGTGCGCTCCTCGGCCAGGGTCAGTACCTGGTCCAGGCCGTTGCCGAGCAGGAAACTGGCCTGGCTGCAGTACCCGGCCAATTCAAATCCGCCATGCAGGCCGGCCTCGGCCATGGCAGTGAAATCGACCGATGCGGTGATGTCCTGCAGGCCCGGCCAACGATGGATCTCGTTGTGCACGTGGTGACGGTAGAACGCGCGCACGGTGCCGTCATCGCGTTCTTCCTGGTAGAACTCGCCCCGGTTGTAGCCGTAGTCCACGAACAGCATCGCGCCACGCCGCAGGCCACCGGCCACCGCCTGCAGCCAGTACGGCAGCTGCGGCAGCACTTCAGAACGGTAGCCGTCGGCAAAGGGCTTTTCCAGGTAGCGCTCGAGATGGCGCACCGCGCCGTTGAGCAGCAGGTCGGCCGGCTGTGCGCCACGGATGAAGTTGCCCTGCCCGTCCAGTTCGACGGTTTCCTCGTATACCTCGCCGTCCTTGATGAGGAAGCGCGGTGTCGGCAGCGCATCGATCACCTCGTTGGCGAACACCACGCCGTCCCAGTCGTCCTCGAACGGACGATCAAGCCATTCCACCCGGCCGGCCAGTTCGGGCGGCAGGTTCTGCTGCAGGCGCTCCTGCTGGCGCTGGCGCAGGTCCGCACTGGGTTCGAGGATCGCGTAACGGGCCGGCAGCGCCTCCAGCTCGGCCAGGCGCAGCAGCACCGCCTCGGCGAAGGCGCCGGTGCCGCCGCCCAGTTCCAGCATCCGTGCGTGCGCATCGAGCTGGCCGAACACCGGCGCCAGTGCATTGGCCACGCTGCCGGCGAACAGGCTGCCGAGTTCCGGTGCGGTGGTGAAATCGCCGCTGCCGCCGAATTTGCTGGCACCGGCGCTGTAGTAGCCCCAGCCCGGCGTGTACAGGCACAGCTCCATGAAGCGGGAGAACGGCATCGCCCCACCCTGTGCGAGGATCTCGGCACGCAGGGCGGCGGCCAGTTGATCGCTGTGGGCCAGGGCATCGGCTTCGGGCAGGGGGAAGGTAGGCTGCATGGCGTCTTCGAATGCGGTGACAATGGTGCACAGGATAGCCGAGCCTTGGAGGACCCTCGATGAGTGACACCGCCCCCGTGGCCCTGATCACCGGCAGCGCACGCCGGATCGGCGCCGCCATCGCCCGCCAGTTCCACGCCTGTGGCTGGTCGGTGGTGCTGCACGCCCATACCTCCAGCGCCGAACTGCAGCAGGCCGCCTTCAACCTGGACAACGAGCGCCCCGGCAGCGTGCTGGCGTTGCAGGCCGACCTGCGCGACGCCGATGCCCTGGCCGATCTGGTCGAGCAGGCGGTCACCCACTTCGGCCGCCTGGATGCGCTGGTCAACAACGCCTCCAACTTCTTCCCCACCCCGCTCGGCCAGGTCACCGCCGAGGCGATGGACGAGCTGTACGCGGTCAATGCGCGGGCGCCGCTGCTGCTGGCCCAGGCCGCCGCGCCTYACCTGCGCCGCCAGCACGGCTGCATCGTCAACCTGACCGAYCTGCACGGCACCSACCCGATGCGCGACCACATCGCTTACACGATGGCGAAGGCCGCGCTGGAAATGGCCACCCGCTCGCTGGCGCTGGAACTGGCGCCGAAGGTGCGGGTGAACGCGGTGGCACCCGGTGCGATCCTGTGGCCGGAACAGGGCAAGGACGATTTCGCCCGCGAGGCGCTGCTGGCGCGCACGCCGCTGGCGCGGATCGGCACGGTCGAGGAAATCGCCGAAGCGGTTTACTGGCTGGCGGCCGAGGCCAGCTTCGTCACCGGCCACACGTTGCGCGTGGATGGTGGGCGTACGGTCAGCTGAAATGTTGCCGGCCAGCGGCCGGCACTACCGGTAGCGCCGGGCCATGCCTGGCGAGCGCAGCGGCAACAACAACCCGTCATTCGAGGTCCACGACCTCGAACGCTTCGCCAAACTGCTTGTGCGCCCGCCACAGCGTGGCCAGGTCCAGGCCGCTGACCGGATCGACGAAGCCCGGGGCGATGTCAGCCAGCGGCTTCAGCACGAAGGCATGCTTCAGTTCCGGGCGCGGAATGCGCAGATGGCCGGGGCCCTCCACCACCAGGTCGCCATAGAACACCACATCGACGTCCAGGGTCCGGTCGGAGAAGCGCGGGCCGCTGCGGTCACGACCATGCGCATCTTCCAGCGCATGCAGCCAGTCATCCAGTTCCTGCAGCGGCAGGTCGGTCTCGAGGGCAACGCCGTTGTTGAGGAAGGCCGGACCGTCGAAACCGACGGCAGCGGTGCGGTAGGCGGCAGACACCTGCAGCGCGCCAAAGCGCTCGCGCAGGGCCGCCACCGCAGCGTGGAGGTAGCGGCGGGGATGGACGTTGCTGCCCAGGCTCAGGAGCACGGTGGTCATGCGGTTCCGGTGACGGCAATCAGGTGGAGCGCGGGCATGCCATCGTCACAACGGCCTGCCTACAATCCGGGACGCATATGATAGGGCACCGACATGACCTATTGCGTTGGAATCGAGGTGGACGAGGGCCTGGTCTTCGCCGCCGACACCCGCACCAATGCCGCGCTGGACGATGTCCGCGTGCACCGCAAACTGCACGTGTTCGAATATCCCGGCCAGGCCGCCTATGTGGTGATGGCCGCTGGCAACCTGGCCACGACCCAGTTGCTGGTGTCGCGGCTGAAGCGCGATGCCGAGGAGCGGCGCACGCCGAACCTGCGCGACATGGCCCATCTGTTCGAGGCTGCGGCCTACGTCGGCTCCCTGCTGGTGGACAGTCAGGTACAGAGCCAGCACACCGAGCATGGCCACGACRGGGTGAACACCCAGGCGACGCTGATCTTCGGTGGACAGATTGCCGGTGAACAGCCCGGCCTGTACATGGTCTATCCGCTGGGCAACGCCATTGCCGCCTCGCCGGAGACGCCCTATCTGCAGATCGGTGAGTCCAAGTACGGCAAGCCGATCCTGGACCGCATCCTGACCCCGTCCACGCGCCTGGAAGATGCCGCACGCACGGCGATCGTCTCGCTGGATTCGACCATCCGTTCCAACCTGTCGGTGGGCCTGCCGGTCGACTTGGCGCTGCTGCGCGCCGGCGAACTGCGGATCAGCCAGCAGCTGCGGCTGGGCGCCGATTCGCCGCTGTATGCCGACATCCACCAGAACTGGTCGCGACGGCTGGAACAGGCGGTGGAAAGCCTGCCGCGGTTCCCGTGGGAACCCCAGGACCGGTAGTGCCGGCCGCTGGCCGGCAACTGCGTGTGGTCGGATCATTGCGGTGCCGGCC
>NZ_JBFTOJ010000188.1:0-5776 GCF_056397905.1 Stenotrophomonas sp. 05L414_2 | reverse complement strand
GGCCGGCACTACCCCTGATTTCAGCCCAGCGCGTCGGCCACCGCGCGGAAGACCTGCTGCATCTGCAGCGGCTTGCGCAGCAGGTGCACCTCGATGCCAGCGGGGAACACATCTTCGGGCATCTCCCCGGCAGCGTCTTCCAGCACCAGCGCCGGGCCGCGGTAGCCGAGCGTGGCCATTTCGCCCAGCAGCTGGCTGGCCGACAACAGCTTGGAGCCGGCATCGGCAATCACCAGCGCCGGCATCGCCTCCTGCTGCATCCAGCGCAGCGCAGCCGGGCCATCGGAGGCCAACTGCAGCTGATAACCCTGGCTGGACAGTGCATTGCCCAACAGCGACAGGCGGGTGGCTTCACCATCGACCACCAGGATCGACTGGCCACTGCCCAGTGCCACCAGCTGTTCGATCGGTTCGCCGCCCTCGGCGCTGGCATGCATCGGCAAGCGCAGCTCGAAGCAGGTGCCCCGCCCCAGCTGGCTGTCGACGTGGATACTGCCACCGGCACCTTCAACGATGCGCTTGCAGGAAATCAGGCCCAGCCCGGTGCCATCGGCCTTGGTTGTGAAGAACGGGTTGAACAGGTGCGACAACGTGTCCGCATCCATGCCGGTGCCTTCATCGACCACCGCGATGCGCAGCCAGTCCTCGCCATCGCGCTGGCCACCATGGCTGGCGGTCAGGCTCAGGTTGCCACCCTGGGGCATCGCCTGGATCGCGTTGAGCGCCAGGTTCAACAACACCTGCTGCAACTCGGTGTAGTTGGCATCGACCACCAGCCCCTCATCCTCGACCACCAAGTCCAGACGGACGCCATCGGGCACGTTGCTGCGCAACAGCAGCGCCACGGCCTGGAACAGGTCATCGATGTGGATGCGTTCGCTGGCCTTGCGCGAGCCGCGCACGAACGACAGCATCGATTCGGCCATCTCATGGCCACGGCGACCGCATTCGGCGATCACGTCGGCCAGGTGGTGCAGCTGCGGATCTTCGGTACGCGCCTTCAGCAGGTCCGGCATGATCAGCAGCGGCTGCAGGATGTTGCGCAGATCGTGGCTGAGCCCGGCGGCCAGCAACGACAGGCTTTCCAGCCGTTGCGCGCGCATCAGCTCGGTTTCCACCCGCGAGCGCTCGATGGCGCTGCGTGCCTCACGCACCGCGCGCGCCACGGCCGACGGCAGGCGCGCCKGCTGGTGCTTGATGATGTAGTCGTTGGCTCCCTTCTGCAGGGCCGCCACCGCATTCTCCTCGCCCATGGTGCCGGAGACGAAGATGAAAGGTACCTCCGGCAACGCATCGCGCACGATGCGCAGCGCGTCGTCGCCGGAGAAACCGGGCATGCTCAGGTCGGACAGCACGATGTCCGGCTGGAAGCGCGCCAGCGCATGGCGCAGGTCGTCCGCGCTCTCGACACGCTCGAAGGTGGCCTCAAGGCCTGCATCGAGCATCTGTTCGGACATCAGCTCGGCATCCTCCGGGGAATCTTCCACCAGCAGGATGCGCAATGCGCCGAGCGCGGGACCGGTCAGGGGCATGGGCCTACTCGATCTCCGGAGCCTGGTTGATCAGTGCCCAGAACTTGCCCAGGGTCTGCACTGCGCCGAAGAACTGGTCCACGTCCACCGGCTTGACCACGTACGCGTTCACGCCCATGTCCCAGCTGCGGGCCAGGTCGCTTTCCTCGCGCGAGGAGGACAGGATCACCACCGGCAACCGCTTCAGCTCATCGTGTTCGCGGATCTGCCGCAGCACTTCCAGGCCATCCATGCGCGGCATCTTGATATCCAGCAGCAGCACCGCCGGCAGGCCATCTTCGCGGCTGGCGAAGGCGCCACGGCGCAGCAGGTAATCCATCACTTCCACGCCGTCTTCGACGTGCACGATGGGATTGGCCAGGCGCGCTTCCTGCAGCGCATCGATCGCCATTTCGGCGTCGGCCGGGCTGTCTTCGGCCAGGAGGATGGTGCGCAGCGTCGTCATGCGATGGGGCCCTGTTTGTCCGTGTCGAGCACGGGGGGAAGATAGAAGTGGAAGGTGGCGCCGGCATCCGGTGCGGCTTCGGCCCAGATGCGGCCGCCATGGCGGGTCAGCACCCTGCGAACGCTGGCCAGGCCGATACCGGTGCCGGGATAGTCGCTGGCCTTGTGCAGGCGCTGGAATACACCGAACAGCTTGCCGGCGTAGGCCATGTCAAAGCCTGCACCATTGTCGCTGACCGTGAACTGATGACCGCCATCGGGCTGCTGCTGGTAGTCCACGCGGACCTTGGCCGGCTCGCGGTTGGCTGAATACTTCACCGCGTTGCCCAGCAGGTTCAGCCAGACCTGGCGCAGCATGTTTTCGTCGCCCACCACGATCGGCAGCGGCGCGATGCTCCACTCCACCTGATGGGCGTGGCCACTGCTCTCGGCTTCGCTCTGCACGTTCGCGTCGAGCATCGCGCGCGTATCGGCCACCAGCGACTGCATGTCCACGGTCTGCTGGCGCATCGCCACACGGCCCAGGCGCGAATAGACCAGCAGGTCGTCGATCAACGTGGCCATGCGCCGCGCTGAACCGGAGATCACCCCCAGGTAGTGCTGGCTCTTCTCGTCGGCAGCCTCGCCCAGATGGCGCGACAGCTTGTCCGAGAAACCGGCGACATGGCGCAGCGGCGCGCGCAGGTCGTGCGACACCGAGTAGCTGAACGCTTCCAGTTCGCGGTTGACCTCCGAGACCTGGGCAACCTTGCCCTCCAGCTGCCGGTTCAGTTCTTCAACACGTGTCTGCACCGCACGCTGCACGGTCACATCGCTGACGGTCAGCAGCACCACTTCATCGTCGGTGTCAGGCAGCGGCATGCGCCGGGCGTTGAGCAGCATGTAACGGGACATGCCGTCGACGGTGCGTTGTTCGTGTTCGAAATCCCACAGTTCGCGGCCGCGCAGCAACACATCGGCCAGACGCTGGCGCACCACCGGGTCACGCCACGCGCCCTCGCCTACGTCTTCCAGCAGCAGGCCGTCGGCGCGCTCATCCTGCAGCCCGTACAATTCGGAGAACGCGGGATTGTGCAGCTGCACGCGCAGCTCGCGATCCAGCAGCACGATCGGTTCGCGCACGGTCTGCAGCACCGACGCCGCGCGTGCCGCCGCGCGCTGCGACTGCCGCTCTGCCTGCAGGCGGCGGCCGATCTGCCGTTGCAGCAGCCACAGCACCAGGCCGAGCAGTGCCAGCTGCACCAGCAGCGAGCTCCACGACACGAAGTTGGTCTGCCGCTTCTGTCGCTCCGCCTGCGCGGTGCGCTGGGCCAGCAGCGCTTCCTCACTGGCCTGCAGCTCTTCCACCAGGCCGCGGATCGGGTAGCGCGTGCTCAGGTCCTGCACCAGCTCGCGCTGGTCGCTGTTCGGCTCGGACTTCGCCAGTTCACGCGCAACCCCCAGCCGGCCTTCCAGCATCGACTGGATGCGGCCGATGCGGATCAGCTGGTCGGGATTGTCGCGGGTCATCCGGCCCAGTTCGGCCAGACGCTCGGGGATGTCGTTGGCCTTGCCCATGCGCTCGCGCAGGCCCGGCGCGTCCACGCCCTTGGACAGCGTCAACGCAGCAGATTCGATGTCGCGCACGTCGGTCTGCAGCTGCTGCAGGGCCACGGTCACCTGCTGGGTATGGGTCACCCAGCCCATGGCCAGTTCGTTGTCCTGCTGCAGTTTGCGCAGGGTCAACCACGGGACCACGATGATGGCTGCCGCTGCCAGTGCCAAAGCAGGCAGTCGCCAGCGATCCCAGATGTCATCACTGAAAACCAGCGCCATAGTTCCTCGTCAGCTCAGCCGGGGAGTGCGATCCGGGCAGGACCGGCCACGGCGGAACCGGCAATATAGCGCAGCCGGTCACATCTCTGGGGCAATGGGTCATTCGGCGAGGCGCCCACCAGCACGTATCGAGCAGGCGCCACAGCACAAAACAGGGGCGCCCCCGTGGGAGCGCCCCTGCCGATAACCTGCGGCGTCGATCAACGCTTGGCGGCACTGACCTTCAGTGCGGCGGCATCAACGCGGGTCACGCCCTTGATGCCCTTGGCCGTGGCGATGGCCTTGTCATGCTCCGCCTTGGTGGCAACGGTGCCACTCAGGCTGACCACGCCATTGACCGTCTCCACCTTTACTTCGGTACCCGGCACATTGCTGCTGGCGAGCAGATCGGCCTTGACCTTGGTGGTGATCCAGCTGTCGGTGACCGGCTCGTTGGAATCATGGCGGTCTGCATGGGTCATCGCCGAATGATCGGTTTTCGGCGGGCTCTTCGCTGCGGCGTCCTGGGCGAATGCGGCCGAGGAGGACAGCGCCAGGCCCAGGGTGAGGGCGGAAGCCAACAGCGTACGGGTCGTGGTGCTCATCGTTTGGTTCTCCTACTGGTTGGTACGCCCAGTGTCGCCAAGTGCTTGTAGTGCAGGCGTGGCGCTGCGGTCACGCTCACGTGAATGGGCGCACCCGCAGCGGGAATGGTTCAGCTTCCGGGCGCGTAGTCATCTCGTTTACCCTGAGGTTCCTGTCCTGCACTTCACGATCTGCGCGGAGTCTTCCCATGCGCCCTGAGCTGCAACTGGCCCTGATCGGCTACGGCCTTGCCGGCCGCGTCTTCCACGCCCCGCTGATCCAGCACACGCCGGGGCTGGCCCTGCACAGCGTGGTCAGTTCGCAGCGCGATACGCTGCTGCGCACCTTCAGCGACGTCCACGTACGCGCTACCGCACAGGAGGTCTTCGATGACCCGGCAGTAGATGCGGTGGTCATCGCCACGCCGAACGAACAGCACGCGCCATTGGCCATCGCCGCGCTGGCCGCCGGCAAGCATGTGCTGGTGGACAAACCGTTCGCCGTGAGCGTGCGCGAAGCCGAACAGGTGCTGGCCGCAGCGCGCGATGCTGGACGCATCGCTACCGTGTTCCAGAACCGGCGGTTCGATGCGGACTTCCTGACCCTGCGGGCGCTGCTTGCCGACGGCACGCTCGGTGACATCGCCGAATGCCACGCACATTTCGACCGCTACCGTCCGCAGGTGCGCGAACGCTGGCGCGAGCAGGACGGACCGGGCAGCGGCCTGTGGTACGACCTGGGGCCACACCTGCTGGACCAGATGCTGGTGCTGTTCGGCTGTCCGCAGGCGATCGATGCGGACCTTGCGGTGCAGCGCGAAGGCGGCGCTGGTATCGACTATTTCCATGCGGTGCTTCACTACCCACGCCATCGTGCGATCGTGCATGCCGGTTCACTGGTCGCTGCGCCTGCCCCCCGTTTTTCCGTGCATGGCACGCGGGCCAGTTGGATCAAGCATGGCCTGGACGTGCAGGAGGGGCAGCTGCGTCGCGGCATCGCGCCAGGTGCGCCGGGATGGGGTATCGATCCGCGCCACGGCGAGCTGCTGCACTGCGATGCGGAGGACAACGTCCTGCGCAGCACCGTGGACAACCTGCCGGGCGACTACCGGCGCCTGTATGCCGACTTCGCGGCGGCGATGCAGGGTGAGGGCGAGCCGACGGTCAGCGCGCAGCAGGCGCTGCAGGTGATGCGGCTGCTGCAGGCGGGGATGGATAGCGCGCGCGAAGGGCGGCGGGTGCAGGTGGGGTGATCGGCAGGGCTGCGCCCTGCACCTGCCGAATCAACGTCAACGTCAACGTCAACGTCAACGTCAACGTCAAAAGCGKGCATTCCGTGGGATGGCGGGGTGGGTCCGGTTGCGGGGGACGCCGTAAACCCATCCMTGGGGGCTTGGCCGCGGCATCCATGCCGCGGACACC
>NZ_JBFTOJ010000187.1:0-13717 GCF_056397905.1 Stenotrophomonas sp. 05L414_2 | reverse complement strand
GGCCTATGCCACGTACAACGAGATCATGGACCTGACCGAAGGCGTGATCCGTGACGTGGCACAGTCGGTGAACGGCACCACCGTGGTTGAGTGGGACGGCGCCAACATCGACCTGGGCCCGGCGTTCCGCCGCTGGCGCATGGACGAGGCGGTGCGCCACCACAACCCGGAAATCTCCGCGGCCGACTGCACCGACCGTGACGCGCTGCTGCACCATTGCGAGCGCCTGAAGATCCGTGTCAAGCCGTCCTACGGCTGGGGCAAGCTGCTGCTGGAGATCTTCGAAGCCACCGTCGAGCACACCCTGATCCAGCCGACCTTCATCACCGATCACCCGGTGGAGGTCTCGCCGCTGGCCCGCGCCAACGACAACGATCCGGGCTATACCGACCGCTTCGAACTGTTCGTCAACGGCAAGGAGCTGGCCAACGGCTTCTCCGAGCTGAACGACCCGGAAGACCAGGCCCAGCGCTTCCAGGCGCAGGTGGCGGCGAAGGAAGGCGGCGATGACGAGGCCATGCACTACGACGCCGACTACATCCGTGCGCTGGAGTACGGAATGGCGCCGACCGGCGGCCTTGGCATCGGCGTCGATCGCCTGGTGATGCTGCTGACCGGCAGCAGCTCGATCCGCGACGTGCTGCTGTTCCCGTACATGCGTCCGGAGCAGTAACCGGCGTTTTCGGCGTCCGTTTGTGCGCGTCGTCTCGGTTTGAGACGGCGCCATTGACGCATCCCGCACTCGGCGTATCGTTATTGCACAACCTTGACACCGGCTATGGCTTCATGGGGTCAGGGGAGGCCGCGATGTGGAGAATCCGCTTCACATTGTGACGACGATCATGAATCGGGGAGCTTGTGACGGGAGTCGAGCCGATGCAGGGTGCCAGCGTGCACAGCGGCGGGGTATCCTCGCCCGCTGACCTTTCAGCATGGTCGAGAAAGCAGGCAGAGAACGCCTTGAACATCGTCATCGTCGATGACCAGACTTCCGCACGGACGATGCTCCGTCACGTCATCGAGGACATCGCGCCGGAACTGAGCGTGCATGACTTCGGCGATCCGTTGACGGCGTTGGCATGGTGCGAATCGTACCCGGTCGACCTGCTGCTTCTCGATTACCGCATGCCGGAGATGGACGGGCTGGAGTTCGCCCGCCGCTTCCGCCGGCTGCCGAAACATCGCGATATTCCGGTGATCCTGATCACCGTAGTGGGTGACGAGCCGATCCGCCAGGCAGCACTGGAAGCCGGCGTGATCGATTTCCTGGTCAAGCCGATCCGCCCGCGCGAACTGCGCGCACGCTGCTACAACCTGTTGCAGCTGCGCCAGCAGACCGAGAACGTGAAGCAGCGCGCGCTGTCGCTGGAGCAGCGGCTGCTGGCCAGCATGCACGAGGTGGAGGAGCGCGAGCGCGAGACGCTTTCGCGGCTGGCGCGTGCGATCGAGTTCCGTGATGCCGGCACCAGTGCCTACCTTGAGCGCATGGCGCGCGTGGCTGGCCTGATCGCCGAGCAGCTGGGCCTGCCGGAAGACGACGTCAAGCTGATCGAGATGGCCGCGCCGCTGCACGACATGGGCAAGATCGCCATTCCCGATGCGGTGCTGCTCAAGCAGGGCAAGCTCAATGATGAGGAGCTGGCGATCATGCGACGGCATCCGCGGATTGGCCATGAACTGCTCAGCGGCAGCCAGAACCGCTTCATCCAGGTCGGTGCATTGATCGCGCTGCGTCACCATGAGCGCTACGACGGCAGTGGTTATCCCGATGGCCTGGTCGGCGATGCGATTCCGCTGGAGGCACGCATCGTCGCTGTGGCCGACGTGTTCGATGCGCTGATCTCGCCGCGCCCCTACAAGGAAGCGTGGACGATGGAAGCCACCATGGCCTACCTGTATGCCCAGCGCGGGCGCCTGTTCGATCCGCGTTGCGTGGACGCGTTGCTGCGCGGCCGTGAGCAGCTGGAACAGATCTGCGCCGAGCACTCCACCGCCTCTGCACGGCCGGGACTGGGCGCGTGAAACGCCTGCTGTCGCGATTGCGGTTGCGCCTGTCCCAGCGGCAGGACAGCGAGCACGGGCAGCAGATCGTCCGCATCGTCCTGATCAGCCTGATCCTGGCTTACGTGCTGCTGCCTTCGGCGCGGCACGATCTGCCGCACACCCAGTATGTCGGTGTGCTGGCGATCGTGTTGACGGGGCTGAGTCTGTCGCTGCTGTTGTTCGGCTGGTTGCTGTGGCGGCCGCAGCGTTCCGATCCGCGCCGCGTACTGGGCATGCTGGCCGACTACGGCCTGATCGCTGCCGGCATGATCCAGATGGGCGAGCCGCTGTCGTGGGTCTACATCGTGGTGATGTGGGTGACGGTGGGCAACGGCATGCGCTTCGGCAACCACTACCTGTATGTGGCCGTGGCGATGGCGATGGTCAGCTTCGGCAGTACCGCGCTGTCGACCCCCTATTGGCAACAGAACGCACGCCTGGCCATCGGCCTGTGGCTTGGCCTGGCGGCGGTTCCCCTGTATTTTTCCACGCTGCTGCGGCAGTTGACCGAAGCGATGGCCGAGGCGCGGCGCGCCAGCGAAGCCAAGAGTCGATTCCTGGCCAACATGAGCCACGAGTTTCGTACCCCACTCAATGGATTGAATGGCATGACAGAAGTGTTGGCGACCACGCGCCTGGATGACGAGCAGCGTGAGTGCGTGAGTACCATCCAGGCGTCATCGCGCAGCCTGCTGGCGCTGGTCGAGGAAGTGCTGGACATCTCGGCGATCGAGGCCGGCAAGCTGCGCGTGGTCGCCGAGGATTTCGTTCTTTCCGAAGTGATGCAGGCGATCGGCCTGATCCTGTTGCCGCAGGCCAAGGCCAAGCGCCTGGACTACCGGGTGAAGGTGGCCGAGACCGTGCCGCCGACCCTGCGCGGCGATGTCGGGCATCTGCGGCAGATCCTGCTCAACTTGGCCGGCAACGCGGTCAAGTTCACCGATCACGGCCGGGTCGAGATCCGCGTCAGCGTTGTCCACGCCGACACCCAGGGTGGGGTGCGGCTGCGCTTCGACATTCTCGACACCGGCATCGGCGTTGCACCGGCGATGCGTCCGCGTCTGTTCGAGGCCTTCGAGCAGGCCGACGTCAGCATGGCCCGCCGCCATGAGGGTACCGGCCTGGGCACGACCATCGCCAAGGGGCTGGTGGAAGCCATGGACGGCGAGATCGGTTACCTGGACAACCCGCCGCAGGGCAGCCACTTCTGGGTGGAGCTGCCGTTCGCGCCGCCGCAGCCGGTGGTCCCGGGTGCGGTACCGACCCTTGCTGCTGGCGACGAAACCGGTGCCGGCGGCAACGTCATCGCCTTCGCCGATCCGTTCCTGCGCCATCGCGCGCGCGTGCGCAGCATGCAGATCCTGGTCGCCGACGACCACGAGGCCAACCGCATGGTGCTGCAGCGGCTGCTGCAGAAGGCCGGGCACAAGGTGCTGTGCGTCGATGGTGGCGAGGCGGTGCTCGACGCACTGGCTGAAAGCGAGTTCGATGCGGCCATCGTCGACCTGCACATGCCGGGCATGAGTGGCCTGGACATGCTGAAGGAGCTGCGGGTGATGCAGGCCGGCGGCGGCCCGCGCACGCCGGTGCTGGTGCTCAGCGCCGACGTCACTCCCGAAGCCATCCAGCGCTGTACCCAGGCCGGTGCACATGCGTTCCTGGCCAAGCCCGTGGTGGCCGTGCGACTGCTGGACACCCTGGCCGAGATTGCCAACAACGCTCAGCTCAAGGCCAGTGCGCCGCCGATCGTGCGCACCGTCACCAACCTCGATGGCGTGCTCGATACCGGCGTGCTTGACGAGCTGGCGTCGCTGGGAATGGGCGAGGGTTTCGAGCGCGAGTTCATCCGCCAGTGCCTGGACGATGCCGAATCGTGCCTGCGCAAGGCCGAAGGTGATGGTGAAGCGGCACGCTGGGGTGCTTTCCGCGAGCAGTCGCACGCGATCAAGGGCGTGGCCAGCAACCTGGGCCTGGTGCGCGCGTCCAACCGCGCCGGTGAGTTAATGCGGATGGCCGACTGGCAGCTCAAGGCCGAATGGCGGCAGCGTCTTGCGGTGCTGCAGGGGGCCATCAAGGAAGGCCGGCAGGCGCTGGATGCGCGCGCCGAACGCAAGGCACGCGGCGTGGCCGACGACGGCGAGCGGTAGAGCCAGGCCTGCCGGGCCTGCGCGGTGGGTTGTCGATGACTGCGCGCCGCATAAAAAAAGCCCGGTGGCCAGCCGGGCTTGAACCCTGCGGGGGAGGGGAACGTATCAGGCCACATCCAGATTGGCGCGTCGGGTCTGCGCCTTGATCAAACGGTCCATGGTGCGCAGCGAACGATCGCCCAGGGCCAGTGCCGAATCGACCCAGACCTTGGTGATTTCCAGCAGTTCGTCATAGCTGACCGCCTGTGCCAGGTTGCGCGCGGCRTTCATTGCCAGGTACGACTGCGGCAGGCGCTGCTGCTGGCGGATCATCTCTTCGACCGCGCCGCGGCCTTCACCTTTCCTGACCAGCACGTCGACCACGCCCATCGCGTGCATCTCCTCGGCGCTGTAGATACGGCCATCGAGGATGATCTTCTCGGCCAGCTGCGGCGCCACCCGGCGGCACAGGAACGAGTAGGCGCCCATTCCCGGGAACAGGCCGAACAGCACTTCGGGCAGGCCCATGCCGCACCCTTCCTCGGCCACGATGGTGTGGCAGGCCAGGGCCATTTCCAGGCCACCGCCCAGCGCATCGCCCTGGATCAGGGCGATCGAGCGGACGTCGCCGCCGAAGCCGGTGTGCAGGTGGTGAACGCCCTCCACGCAGCGTTGGGCGTAGGTCAGCAGCAGGTCGCGGTTGCCTTCGCGGATCAGGCGGGTGAACAGGTCCAGGTCGCCGCCCAGGTTGTAGGCGGCGGCGTCGGAGGCCAGCACGAAATGGCGCAGCTGGCCGCTGTGGCGCTGCGCCGGCCCGCGGGTGATGGCGCTCATGTAGCTCCACATCTCGTCCAGCATGTCCTTGCGGCAGCAGGGACGCACGCCGGTGGAGGCATCGGCGTGCATGAACAGCCAGTGTGCGGCGCCGTCGGCGCTGTCCTGGGTGCGGATGGTGGCATAGGGCGAGCCGCTGCTGGGCAGCTTTTCGATGGTACTCATGGAAGGGTCCTCGGCGGTGCGGCCCGCAGATCAAGGTGGTGGCCGGCGGGCCGAACGGTCCACTCACGCGGCGATGCTACACCGGCCCCGGGCCCGCGCATGCGAAAAGGCCCGGGTCGTTGCCGACCCGGGCCTGAGCGCGTTCAACTTTCCCGAAACCCTTACGGGGCGGGCGTGTCGCGGAGTTCGCGACGCAGGATCTTGCCGACGTTGGTCTTCGGCAGCTCTTTTCGGAATTCAACGATTCTGGGGTGYTTGTAGCCGGTCAGGTTGGCCCGGGCGTGCTCCTTGACCATCTCGGCGGTCAGGTTCGGGTCCTTCTTGACGATGACCACCTTGACCACCTCGCCGGACTTCTCGTCCGGTACGCCGACCGCGGCCACTTCCAGCACGCCCGGCATCATCGCGATCACGTCCTCGACTTCATTGGGGTACACGTTGAAGCCGSWCACCAGRATCATGTCCTTCTTGCGGTCGACGATGTAGAAGAAGCCGTGCTCGTCCATCTTCGCCATGTCGCCGGTGTGCAGCCAGYCGTCGGCGTCGATGGCCTTGGCGGTTTCCTCCGGGCGCTGCCAGTAGCCCTTCATCACCTGCGGGCCGCGGATGCACAGTTCGCCCACTTCGCCCAGCGCCAGGATGTTGCCGTTGTCGTCCTTGATGCAGGCATCGGTGGACGGAATCGGCAGGCCGATCGAGCCGTTGTACTCGGCCAGGGTAAGCGGGTTGATGCAGGCCGCCGGCGAGGTCTCGGTCAGGCCGTAGGCCTCGACCAGGGTGACGCCGGTGGTCTTCTTCCAGCGCTCGGCGACCGCACGCTGCACGGCCATGCCGCCGCCCAGGGTCACCTTCAGCGAGGAGAAATCGACGGTGTCGAAGCCGGGGGTGTTGAGCAGGCCGTTGAACAGCGTGTTGACGCCGGTGATCGCAGTGAAGCGCACCGACTTGAGCTCCTTGACGAAGCCCTTCATGTCACGCGGGTTGGTGATCAGGTGGTTGCAGCCACCGAACTTCATGAAGACCAGGCCGTTCGCCGTCAGCGCGAAGATGTGGTACAGCGGCAGGGCGGTGATGATCCATTCCTTGCCCATCTCGATGCCCGATGCGCTGATCCAGGCCGAGGCCTGCTGCATGTTGGCGATCAGGTTGCGGTTGGTCAGCATCGCGCCCTTGGCGACACCGGTGGTGCCGCCGGTGTACTGCAGGAACGCCACGTCGTCATGGTCGATCTCGACCTTCGGCAGGGTGTGGCGGCTGCCCAGCTTGAGCGCCTGCTTGAAGCGGATCGCGCCCTTCAGGYGGTAGTTGGGCACCATCTTCTTGATGTACTTGAGCACGAAGTTGACGATCGTGCCCTTGGCGCCGAGCAGGTCGCCCAGGCCGGTGGTGATGACCTGCTTGACCTGGGTATCGGCGATGACCTGTTCGACGGTGTCGCCGAAGTTGTCCACCACCACCAGCGCGGTCACGCCGGCATCGACCAGCTGATGCTTCAGCTCGCGCGCGGTGTACAGCGGGTTGACGTTGACCACGGTCAGGCCGGCACGCAGCACGCCGAAGGTGGCGATCGGGTATTGCAGGCAGTTGGGCATCATCAGGGCGACGCGGTCGCCCTTCTTGAGCTTCAGCTCGCCCAGCAGGTAAGCGGCGAACTGTTCGACCAGGGCGTCGGTCTCACCGTAGGTGAGGGTCTTGCCGAAACTGGAGTAGGCCGGTCGGTCGCGGTACTTCGCGACGGAGGCGTCGAAGACCGAAACTACCGAATGGAACTCGTTGACGTCGATTTCGGCGGGAACGCCTTTCGGATAGCTCTGCAGCCAGGGACGATCCAGACTCATATTCCCCCTCCAGGAATCGTAATGATGGGTGCGGCGCGGACAGTATCCGCCAGAACCGCTCTCCGCAGCATACCGTCCCGTAGGGAAAACGCGAAGAGGGTGGACACTGCGCGGCCGTATGCGCCAAAAGCCGCCGGGCATGGCCCGGCGCATGGCAATGCTCGCGTCGTTGTGCGGGGCCATGCCCGTCGACTGAAGGCAAAGCCCGCCTGGTAGCGCCGGGCCATGCCCGGCGGATGATTCCGATGGCCGGAGACTCAGCTCTTGTTGCGCACCGGCGCGCCGTTGGCCTTGTAGTACGAAGCCGTGCTGCGCGGCAGCGGCGCGCGGCCACGGATCACATCGGCCAGCTTCTCGGCGATCATGATGGTCGGTGCGTTGAGGTTGCCGGTGACCACCTGCGGCATGATCGAGGCATCGACGATGCGCAGGGCTTCCAGGCCGTGCACGCGACCCTGGCCGTCAACCACCGCCATCGGATCATCGGCGTGGCCCATCTTGTTCGAGCACGACGGGTGGTAGGCGGTCTCGGCATGCTCGCGCACGAACGCATCGATCTGCGCGTCGGTCTGCAGCGCGCTGCCTGGCGAAATCTCGCGGCCGCTGTACGGAGCCAGCGCCGGCTGCGCGAAGATCTCGCGGGTGATCCGGATTGCCGAGCGGAACTCGCGCCAGTCCTGGTCGTGCGACATGTAGTTGAACAGGATGCTGGGATCTTCGCGCGGATCCTTCGAGCGCACGTGGATGCGGCCGCGGCTGGGCGAGCGCATCGAGCCGACATGCATCTGGAAGCTGTGCGCCTTGATCGGGTTGGAACCGTTGTAGTTGATCGCCACCGGCAGGAAGTGATACTGCAGGTTGGGCCAGTCGAATTCGGCATCGCTGCGGATGAAGCCGCCAGCTTCGAACTGGTTGCTGGCACCGATGCCGGTGCCCAGGAACAGCCATTCGGCGCCGATCGCCGGCTGGTTGTACAGCTTCAGTGCCGGGGCCAGCGAGACCGGCTTCTTGCACTCGTACTGCAGGTACATCTCAAGATGGTCCTGCAGGTTGGCGCCGACGCCGGGCAGGTGGTGCACCAGGTCGATGTCCAGGCTGCGCAGCAGGTCGGCCGGGCCGACGCCGGAGCGCTGCAGGATCTGCGGCGAGGCGATGGCACCACCACACAGCAGCACTTCGCGGCGCGCGGTGGCGCGCTGCGGCTGGTCGTTGTGCAGCCACTGCACGCCCACTGCGCGCTTGCCCGAGAACAGGATGCGGTCGGTCAGCGCGTGGGTGACGATGGTCAGGTTCGGGCGCGGCTTGGCCAGATCCAGGTAGCCACGCGCGGTGCTGGAGCGGCGTCCCTTCGGCGTGACGGTGCGGTCCATCGGGCCGAAGCCTTCCTGCTGGTAGCCGTTGAGGTCGTCGGTGCGCGGATAACCGGCCTGCACGCCGGCCTCGACCATCGCCGCGAACAGTTCGTTGTTGCCGGCCTTGGGCGTGGTGACGCGCAGCGGGCCGTCGCCGCCGTGGTAGTCGTTCGGGCCGATGTCACGGGTTTCGGCCTTGCGGAAGTACGGCAGGCAATCCAGGTAGGTCCAGTCTTCCAGGCCCGGCATGCCGGCCCAGTTGTCGTAGTCCATCGCGTTGCCGCGGATGTAGCACATGCCGTTGATCAGCGACGAACCGCCCAGGCCCTTGCCACGACCGCAATCCATCCGGCGGTTGTTCATGAAGGGCTCGGGATCGGTCTTGTACGCCCAGTTGTAGCGGCGGCCCTGCAGCGGGAAGGCCAGTGCGGCGGGCATCTGGGTACGGAAATCGAGCCGGTAGTCCGGGCCACCGGCTTCCAGCAGAAGCACGCTGACATCGGCATCTTCGGTGAGGCGGGTGGCCAGCACGTTGCCGGCCGAACCGGCGCCGATGATGATGTAGTCGTACTCGTTATGGGTGCTCATGGTTGCTCTCCTGCAGGCCGGGCGCGCTGCATGCAGGCGTCCCGGCGGAATGTCGGATCGGCGCGGTGGCCGGACGATGGGCGGTGCTCAGGACGCGCCGGTCAGAACACGCTGGCGTAGTCGCCCAGTTCGACCTGCACCGACTTGATGCGGGTGTAGTGGCCGAGGGTGGAGATACCGTTCTCRCGGCCAACGCCGGACTGCTTGTAGCCGCCGACCGGCATTTCCGCCGGCGACTCGCCCCAGGTGTTGATCCAGCAGATGCCGGCTTCCAGGCGATGGATGATGCGATGTGCGCGGCTGATGTCCTTGCTGACCACACCTGCGGCCAGGCCGAAGGTGGTGTCGTTGGCGCGACGGATCACTTCGTCCTCATCGTCGTAGGCGAGGATGCTCATCACCGGCCCGAAGATCTCTTCGCGGACAATCGTCATGTCGTCGCGGCAGTCGGAGAACACGGTCGGCAGCACATAGGCGCCCTCGGCCAGGGCACCGTCTGTAGCACGACCGCCGCCGGTCAGCAGGCGCGCGCCTTCGCTCTTGCCGCTTTCGATGAAGCGCAGCACGTTTTCCATGTGCGGGAAGCTGGTCAGCGGGCCGAAGTTGGTCTCTTCAGCCATCGGGTCGCCGATGCGGATGCGCTTGACGCGCTCCACCACGGCAGCTTCGAACGCGGCCAGCATGCTGCGCGGCACGAACACGCGGGTACCGTTGGTGCAGACCTGGCCGGAGCTGAAGAAGTTGGCCATCACCGCGATGTCGGCGGCACGGTCCAGATCAGCGTCGTCACAGATCACCAGCGGCGACTTGCCGCCCAGTTCCATCGTCACTTCCTTCAGCGACGACGACGCAGCGCTGGCCATGACCTTCTTGCCGGTGGCCACGCCGCCGGTGAAGGAGATCTTCTCGATCACCGGGTGCTCGGTCAGCCAGTTGCCGATCTCGCGGCCCGGGCCCTGCACGACGTTGAACACGCCGTCCGGCACGCCGGCTTCGGTGTAGATCTCGGCCAGCTTGATCGCGGTCAGCGGGGTCACTTCGGACGGCTTGAAGACCATTGCATTGCCGGCGGCCAGGGCCGGGGCCGACTTCCACAKGGCGATCTGGATCGGGTAGTTCCASGCGCCGATRCCGGCSACSAYGCCCAGSGGCTCGCGRCGGGTATAGAAGAAGCTCGATTCGCGCAGCGGCAGCTGGATGCCTTCGATGGCGGTGGCCAGGCCAGCGTAGTACTCCAGCACGTCGGCACCGGTGACGATGTCCACCGTGGTGGTTTCGGCCAGCGCCTTGCCGGTATCCAGGGTTTCCAGGTGGGCCAGCTCGTCGTTGCGCTCGCGCAGGATCTCGACGGCACGGCGCAGGATGCGCGARCGCTCCATGGCGGTCATCGCKGCCCACACCTTCTGGCCTTCGCTGGCGCTTTCAACGGCGCGTTCGACATCGGCCTGGCTGGCGATCTGCACGTCGGCCAGCACCTGGCCATTGGCAGGGTTGACGGTCTGGAAGGTCTTGCCGCTGGTGGCGTCGACGCGGCGGCCGTGGATGTACAGCTGTTGCACGGGCAGGGTGGTCATCGGCTTGCTCCTGGAAGGGATGGGGCGGGGTCGTGGCGCGCTCAGGGCGCGTTGGCCTGCAATTGGAAATCGATGTAGCCGTAGGCGATGCGGCGCGCCTTGTCGGCGTTGAAGTCACCACCGACCAGGCTGCCGCGCAGCCACAGGCCGTCGATCATCGCGGCCAGCCCGCGTGCGGACAGGCGTGCCTGTGCATGCGGCAACTGGCGGTTGAACTGATGGCAGAGGTTGGAGAACAGTCGCTGGTCGTTGGCGCGCTGCAGCCGCGCAAGTTCCGGCTGATGCATGCTGGCGGCCCAGAAGGTCAGCCATACGCGCATGGCGGTCCCGTTGGTCTGGCTGTCGTCGAAGTTGCCATCGACGATGGCGCGAAGCTGTGAACGTGCGTCGCCGGCGGCGGCGTCGCGATAGCGGGCAACGGCTGCCTTCAGCTCGCGCAGGATCTGCCGCATCGCCGCATTGAGCAGGCCGTCCTTGTCGCCGAAGTAGTGGGCGACGATGCCGCTGGACAGGCCGGCCTTCCTTGCGATGGTGGCGACAGTGGCATCGGCCATGCCGATCTCGTCGATGGTCTGGAAAGTGGCCCGGATCAGCTGCTCGCGGCGGACCGGTTCCACGCCTTTCTTCGGCATTGTCTCTCCACGGATTGCGACCCGGAATGCCGGGCTGGTGAAGATCATACTTTTTATTGATTGAACGTTCAATCAATAAACCCTACGATGCCGGTCGCGCCCCCACGCCATGGGCCCGGTTTCCGGTCCGGCCCCGCCCATGTGCCCCCTTGGACTGATGAGACGACCCCATGTCTTCCCTGGCTCATCCCAAGCGCTCGCCCCTGCGCTTGAACCGTTTCGTGTTCTTCAGTTCGTCGGTCTCCATCGGCATCCTCGGTGCGTTGACCGTCTTTTTCCCGGAGGCCAGCGAGCACTGGCTGCAATGGGCACAGGCCGAGGTCTCGGCGGCGTTCGGCTGGTGGTACATGCTGCTGATCGTGGCCTGCCTGGGCTTCGTGCTGTGGCTGGCGTTCTCGCCGTATGGGCGCATCCGCCTGGGCCATAACGAGGAATCGCCGGCGTTCGGCTACGTGGCCTGGGTGTCGATGCTGTTCTCGGCCGGCATYGGCATCGCGCTGCTGTACTACGGCGCCTACGAGCCGCTCGATCATTTCCTCAACCCGCCCGGGCAGCCCGGCGGCACCGTCGCCGCGGGCCGCGAAGCGATGGTGCTGACCTTCCTGCACTGGGGCCTGCATGGCTGGGCGCTGTACGCTCTGGTCGGCGTGGCGCTGGGCTACTTCGCCTACCGCCGCAACCTGCCGCTGGCCCTGCGTTSGGCGCTGTACCCGATCTTCGGCGAGCGCATCCATGGCCGCATCGGCGACATGGTCGATGGTTTCGGTATCCTCGCGACGCTGATCTCGATGGTCACCAACCTCGGCATCGGTGCGCTGGTGGTGCAGTCCGGCCTGGTCTACCTGTTCCACATCCCGGATACGCCGCAGGTGCTGGTGGCCATCGTGCTGGTGATGATGGTCGTAGCCACCATCGGCGTGGTCGCCGGCGTGGAGAAGGGCATCGCCTGGTTGTCCAACCTCAACGTGCGCCTGCTGTGCCTGCTGCTGCTGTTCGTGCTGGTGACCGGCCCGACCCTGCACCTGTTCGATGGCCTGGTACAGAACACCGGCGACTACCTGGGCGCGTTCGTGCGCAAGAGCTTCGACATGTACCTCAACGACCCGAAGGGGCGTGAGTGGATGGGCTCGTGGACGTTGTTCTACTGGGCGTGGTGGATTGCCTGGGCGCCGTTCGTGGGCCTGTTCGTGGCGCGCATCTCGCGCGGCCGCACCATCCGCGAAGTGATCATGGGCGTGCTGCTGATCCCGTTGGGTTTCACGCTGGCCTGGCTGTCG
The DNA here is from genome assembly GCF_056397905.1 of Stenotrophomonas sp. 05L414_2. Taxonomy (NCBI): domain Bacteria; kingdom Pseudomonadati; phylum Pseudomonadota; class Gammaproteobacteria; order Lysobacterales; family Lysobacteraceae; genus Stenotrophomonas; species Stenotrophomonas sp. 05L414_2. The sequence goes on along the minus strand of NZ_JBFTOJ010000187.1, from coordinate 1,288 downwards.
ATCTTCGGCAACACCGCCATCGACCTGGTGCTGAACCATGGCCAGGCGGTGCTGGGCCAGGTGGCTCAGCACGATGCGGCGATGACCCTGTTCAAGCTGCTGGAATACTTGCCCGCGGCGCCGTACATCGCTGGTGCGGCAGTGGTCATTGGTTTCGTGTTGTTCCTGACCCCGGTCGATTCGGGCACGCTGATGATCGCCAACCTGTGTACCCGGCGTGTCGATGATGGCGTGGAGGATGGGCATGACGCGCCGATCTGGCTGCGCGTGTTCTGGGCGGCGGGTATTACCGTGGCCAGTGTCGGCCTGTTGCTGGCCGGCAACTTCAGCGCGATGCAGACGGCGGTGGTGCTGTGCGGCCTGCCGTTCTCGTTCATCCTGGCGTTCTACATGTGGGGCCTGCTCAAGGCGCTGCGTACCGACCCGGACGCGCCGCGGCGGTAGGTGGCGCCGGGCCGCCACGCCCGGCGAGCAGCAAAGAAAAGGGCCGGATCTTTGAGGATCCGGCCCTTTTGTCTTGTCGCAGCCAGGCATGGCCTGGCTCTACCTACGCAGTACGTTCGATCAACGTGCAGCCAGCTGGCGCAGCACGTACTGCAGCAGGCCACCGTGGCGGAAGTACTCCACTTCCTTCGGGGTCAGCAGCATCACCGAGACTTCGAAGGTCTTCTTCGTGCCATCGGCCTTGGTCGCGGTGACCGTGGCGCGCTTGCTGGMGCCATCCTGCAGGCCGGTGACATCGATCACTTCCGAGCCATCCAGACCCAGCGACTGTGCGTTTTCGCCGTTGCGGAACTGCAGCGGCAGCACGCCCATGCCGACCAGGTTGGAGCGGTGGATGCGTTCGAAGCTTTCGGCGATGACCGCCTTCACCCCCAGCAGCWGGGTGCCCTTGGCTGCCCAGTCGCGCGACGAGCCGGTGCCGTATTCCTTGCCGGCCAGTACCACCAGCGGCACCTTGTCGGCCTTGTACTTCATGGCCGCATCGTAGATCGCCAGCTTCTCCGGCTGGCCACCGCCGGCCGGGTAGTACAGGGTGTTGCCGCCTTCTTCGCCACCGAACATCAGGTTCTTGATGCGGATGTTGGCGAAGGTGCCGCGGACCATCACGTCATCGTTGCCGCGGCGGCTGCCGTAGCTGTTGAAGTCGGCCGGCTGCACGCCGCGCTCCTGCAGGAAGCGGCCCGCCGGCGAATCCTTCTTGATGTTGCCGGCCGGGGAGATGTGGTCGGTGGTGATCGAATCGCCGAACAGGCCCATCACCCGCGCGCCGTGCACATCATCGATG
>NZ_JBFTOJ010000186.1:0-7199 GCF_056397905.1 Stenotrophomonas sp. 05L414_2 | reverse complement strand
GGACGTTGCCCTGGGCGTCGGCGATGATGTCCACGTCGCACTCGACGGCGTTGTCGAGGAAGCGATCCAGCAGCACCGGCGAATCGTTGGACACCTTCACCGCGTCACGCACGTAGCGGGCCAGATCGGATTCGCCGTAGACGATTTCCATCGCGCGGCCRCCCAGCACGTAGCTCGGGCGCACCACCAGCGGGTAACCGATCTCGCGCGCCAGCAGCAGGGCTTCCTGGTCGTTGCGGGCAATGCGGTTCGGCGGCTGCTTCAGGCCCAGCTGTTCCACCAACTGCTGGAAGCGCTCGCGGTCTTCGGCCAGGTCGATCGAGTCCGGGCTGGTGCCGATCACCGGCACGCCGTTGGCTTCCAGCGCGCGTGCCAGCTTCAGCGGGGTCTGGCCGCCGTACTGCACGATCACGCCCTTGGGCTGCTCCAGCTCGACGATTTCCAGCACGTCTTCCAGGGTCAGCGGTTCGAAGTACAGGCGGTCGGAGGTGTCGTAGTCGGTCGACACGGTTTCCGGATTGCAGTTGACCATGATGGTTTCATAGCCATCCTCGCGCAGCGCCAGTGCCGCGTGCACGCAGCAGTAGTCGAACTCGATGCCCTGGCCGATGCGGTTCGGGCCACCGCCGAGGATCATGATCTTGTCGCGGTTGCTCGGCGCGGCTTCACACTCGTCCTCATAGGTCGAGTACAGGTAGGCGGTGCCAGTGGAGAACTCGGCGGCACAGGAGTCCACGCGCTTGTACACCGGGCGCACCTTGTGCGCGCGACGCAGCGCACGCACCGCGGCTTCGTTGGTGCCGGTCAGCTGGGCCAGGCGGGCGTCGGAGAAGCCGGCACGCTTGAGCTTGCGCAGGCGCGCCGCATCCAGTGCGTCGATGCCATCGGCTGCGACCTGGGTCTCGGCGGCGATGATTTCTTCGATCTGGTCCAGGAACCACGGATCGATGTAGGACAGCTTGAAGATGTCCTCCACGCTCATGCCGGCGCGGAACGCGTCGGCGACGAAGAACAGGCGCTCCGGACCCGGCGCCTTCAGCTCGCGGCGCAGGGTCTGCAGATCGTCTTCACTGGTCAGGTCCAGGCCGGTCGGGTCGAAGCCGACCTTGCCGGTTTCCAGGCCACGCAGGGCCTTCTGCATCGATTCCTGGAAGGTGCGGCCCATCGCCATCACCTCGCCCACCGACTTCATCTGGGTGGTCAGGCGTGCATCGGCAGCCGGGAACTTCTCGAAAGCGAAGCGCGGAATCTTGGTGACGACGTAGTCGATGGACGGCTCGAASGASGCCGGGGTCWKGCCGCCGGTGATSTCGTTCKWCAGTTCGTCSAGGGTGTARCCSACGGCCAGYTTSGCCGCGACCTTGGCGATCGGGAARCCGGTGGCCTTGGACGCCAGCGCCGAGGAACGCGACACGCGCGGGTTCATCTCGATCACCACCACGCGGCCGGTGTCCGGGTTGATGCCGAACTGCACGTTCGAACCACCGGTATCCACGCCGATCTTGCGCAGCACGGCGATGGAGGCATCACGCAGGCGCTGGTATTCCTTGTCGGTCAGGGTCTGCGCCGGGGCCACGGTGATCGAGTCACCGGTATGCACGCCCATCGGGTCCAGGTTTTCGATCGAGCAGACGATGATGCAGTTGTCCGCGGTATCGCGGACCACTTCCATCTCGWATTCCTTCCAGCCCAGCACCGACTCTTCSACCAGCACTTCGGTGGTCGGCGACAGTTCSAGGCCGCGGTTGACGATCTCGATCAGCTCTTCGCGGTTGTAGGCGATGCCGCCGCCACTGCCGCCCAGGGTGAAGCTGGGGCGGATGATGGTCGGATAGCCGACGCGGGTCTGGATCTCCAGCGCTTCGTCCAGGGTATGGGCAACGGCAGCGGTCGGGCACTCCAGGCCGATCTCGCTCATCGCCACGCGGAACAGCTCGCGGTCTTCGGCCATCATGATCGCTTCGCGCTTGGCGCCGATCAGCTCGACGTTGTACTTCTCAAGCACACCGTTGTCGGCCAGGTCCAGCGCGCAGTTCAGCGCGGTCTGGCCACCCATCGTCGGCAGCAGCGCGTCGGGCTTCTCCTTGGCGATGATCTTCTCGACGGTCTGCCAGTTGATCGGCTCGATGTAGACGGCGTCGGCCATCTCCGGGTCGGTCATGATCGTGGCCGGATTGCTGTTGACCAGCACCACGCGGTAGCCCTCATCTCGCAGGGCCTTGCAGGCCTGGRCGCCGGARTARTCGAACTCACASGCCTGGCCGATGACGATCGGGCCGGCRCCGATGATSAGGATGGTCTTGAGGTCAGTGCGCTTGGGCATTTTCTTCTCTAAGTCAGTACAGCGTGACAAGGGGGAGTGATCGCACGCTGTCGATCAGGAAATCTCTTCGGGTTTCAGCGCAATCCCGCACTGGTCCTGCAATCCCTGGCTCAGTTTCACCGCAAATTCGTCAGGGACGCTCATTGCATCGAAACCAGCATCCAGGCGCTTGAAGGACGTACTGCCGAGAAAGGCGTCGAATCCGGCGGCGTACGCCTCGTCGTTGACGTTGACCGACGCGTCCGCTGCCGACTCCGGGAGCGCGCCGGTGAGGATCAGGTAACCCTTTCCGGACGGTGTGGCCAGGAAGCGCGACCAGTCCGCGACGATCACGTCACCGTCCTCGCCAAGGCTGTTGATCAACGACTGGCGCGCATGAACGTAGAAGAACGACTGGATGGAGGTGCGGGCGCATTGGCGATCGCTTTCGGCCAGCGCTTTGAGCGTTGGCACCTCCTCGACCATCATCGCCGCCGACGACGCACCGACCGAGTCCTTCTTCAACGTGTGCAGCAGCGCGTCCATGTCCGCAGCGGACGCCGGCGCAGCCTGTGCCGCACCCGCGGCGCAGCACAGCGACAGCAGCAGAGCGGCGCTGCGCATCAAGCCTTCGCCTCGGCCATCAGGGTCACGAAACGATCGAACAGCGGACCGACGTCATGCGGGCCCGGCGAGGCTTCCGGGTGGCCCTGGAACGAGAACGCCGGCACATCGGTGCGGGCGATGCCCTGGTTGGTGCCGTCGAACAGCGAACGGTGGGTCACTCGCAGCGTGGCCGGCAGACTGGCTTCATCGACCGCGAAGCCGTGGTTCTGCGAGGTGATCATCACCCGGCCGCTGTCCAGGTCCTGCACCGGATGGTTCGCGCCGTGGTGGCCATGGCCCATCTTGATCGTCTTCGCGCCCGAGGCCAGGCCCAGCAGCTGATGGCCCAGGCAGATGCCGAAGGTCGGGATCTTCACGTCGATGAAGGTCTTGATCGCGGCGATCGCGTAGTCGCACGGTTCCGGGTCACCCGGGCCGTTGGACAGGAACACGCCGTCCGGCTTCAGCGCCAGCACTTCAGCGGCCGGGGTCTGCGCCGGCACCACGGTGACCTCGCAGCCGCGCTCGGCCAGCATGCGCAGGATGTTGGTCTTCACGCCGAAGTCGTACGCCACGACCTTGTACTGGGCCGGCACGCTGACGAAGGCGTTGGCGTCCAGGTCCAGCTGGCCCTCGGTCCAGACGTAGGTCTTGTCGGTAGTCACGACCTTGGCCAGATCCATGCCCTTCAGGCCCGGGAACTTGCGGGCCGCTTCCAGTGCCTTTTCCGCATCGATGCCGTCGCCGGCCATCAGCGCGCCGTTCTGGGCGCCCTTCTCGCGCAGGATGCGGGTCAGCTTGCGGGTGTCGATGCCAGCGATGGCGACCACGCCACGCTGGATCAGCCAGTCCTGCAGCGACACCTGGCTGCGCCAGCTGCTCGGGCGGCGCGGTACGTCGCGCACGATCAGGCCGGCCGACCACACCTTGGACGCTTCATCGTCCTGGTCGGTCATGCCGGTGTTGCCAATGTGCGGATAGGTCAGCGTGACCATCTGCCGGGCGTAGGACGGGTCGGTCAACACTTCCTGGTAGCCGGTCATGGCGGTGTTGAACACCACTTCACCGACGGACAGGCCGGGCGCGCCTACGGATTCGCCCTCGAATACGGTGCCGTCTTCGAGGACGAGGATTGCGGCTTGGGTCACGGAATTCTCACTTTGGCTACCGAGGGGGTGCCGAAGTCACGCCTGCGCTCACGGAAATCCGGTTGCAAAAAAGCGCGGACGTACGGTCTGGGACCGGTCCGGCTTTCGTGATTCGGCGAGTGCGAATTGTAGCGGTGCCGGGGCGCTCGCGCCAGCGGTTATCGCCATTCATGAACAGGCGATTGCGCATTCATTTCAATCCGGGGCCGTATGCAGGCACCCAAGGGTAGCGCCGGGCCATGCCCGGCGGATCTGCCACCGACGCCGGGCATGGCCCGGCGCTACCGTTTACAGGGGGCCGTCCAGCAGGTCACGTACCCGGTAGCTGCCAGCCGCCCGGCCCTGCAGCTGGCGAGCGGCAAACAGCGCCCCGCGGGCAAAGATGTCGCGGTTGGTGGCCCGGTGCACCAGCTCGATGCGCTCGCCCAGGCCGGTGAACTGCACCAGATGCTCGCCGACGATGTCTCCGGCGCGCAGGCTGGCGTACTGCGGCTCGGCTCCGCCCCGCTGCGCCGCGGCACCCAGGGTCAACGCCGTGCCCGAGGGAGCGTCCTTCTTCTGCGTATGGTGYGATTCGACGATGTCGCAGTTCCAGCCGGCCAGCGCCTGCGCTGCACGTTCCACCAGCTCATCGAGCACCGCCACGCCCAGGCTGAAGTTCGACGCCCACACCAGCGGGATCTTCGCCGCCGCTGCTTCCAGTGCCTGGCGCTGCACACTGGAAATACCGGTGGTGCCCGATACCAGTCCTGCACCGCGCTCCACGCACAGTGCCAGCAGCGCATCGAAGCCCTCGGGCAGGCTGAAGTCGATCGCCACATCGAACACCGGCGCCCCCGGCAACTCGCTGGCCGCGAAGAACGGCACGCCGTCGATCACCCGCTGCGCCGGCGCGCGGCCGGTCACCGCAGCGACGATCTGCAGGGAATCAGGATGTTCGGCGGCCAGCCGCAACAGGGCCTGGCCCATGCGCCCGGAGGCGCCGTGAATAAGCAATCGCAGGGGAGTCTGGTTCATGCACGCAGGCTAGCGGCAGYACGCATGGTCCGGCAAGCACTGTCGCTGCTACGCTGCGTGCCCCTTCAAGCGCTGGCCCGCACCTCATGCACCTTTGCAAACCGCCCGCGCCAAGCGCTGAAGCCATCATGCCGCCTGCGCGGATGCAGGGCTGAAACGGTGCGCATTTCCGAAGTCGCCCGCCGTACCGGCGCCAGCGCCAAGGCCATCCGCCTGTACGAGGCACGCGGCCTGCTGCCGCCAGTGCCGCGCCTGAACCGCTATCGCGACTACAGCGAGCAGGACGTGGCCTGGGTGCAGCTGATCCGGCAGGCACTGGGGCTGGGCATCGGCTTGGCCGCCATCACCCGCCTGCAGCGTGGCGACGGCCAGCTGGACTGGCCAGCCGTGCTCGCCCTGCTGGAACGCCAGCGCACTGCGATTGCCGCCGAGCGCGAGCGGCTTGCCCGCGTCGAGGTCGAACTGCAGCAGGTGGGTGACGAGCTGCGGCAATGGCTGCAGCAGGGCGATGGCACCTGCGTGCTGGTTCCCGCTGGCTGCCCTGGCGGGGTTTGACTCTGCCCTTGGGGCATAGCGCAACGTCGGTCGCCTTCCAGCCTCCGAGACTGCCGTGTCCCGTTCCATCCTGATCCTGCTTGGCCATCCCGACCGCGACAGCCTGTGCGGCGCCCTCGCCCAGCGCTACGCGACCGCCGCCCGCAACGCCGGCCACCGCGTGCACATGATCGCCCTGGGCGACCTTCAGTTCGACCCGGTGCTGCGCCACGGTTATCGCCAGATACAGCCGTTGGAAACCGACCTGCAGGATGCAGCAGACGCGATCCAGGCCTGCGACCACCTGGTGCTGGTCTACCCGACGTGGTGGGGCGCGATGCCGGCACTGCTGAAGGGCTTCTTCGATCGCGTGCTGCTGCCGGGCTTCGCCTTCCGCTACCGTCGCGATTCGGTGTGGTGGGACCGGCTGCTGGCGGGGCGCAGCGCGCGGGTCATCACCACGCTGGATACGCCGCCCTGGTACTACCGCTGGATCTACCGCGATCCGGGCATCACCCAGATCCGTGCCACCATCCTTGAGTTCTGCGGCATCCGCCCGGTGCGGGTCAGCCGGCTGGGCCCGGTGCGCAGTAGCACGCCGCAACAGCGCGAACGCTGGTTGGCACTGGCAGCGGAGCTTGGCACCCGGGCAGGTTGAGGCATCGCCGCGAACCGGTCGCCTCACCCTGCCTGCAACGTAGATCCAAGTCCTGCGTGGATGATCAATTCCGACACCGCTGGAGGGCAGCGCTGGGGATGGGTAGATCCACGCCATGCGTGGATGATCAATCGGCAGTGCGGACCAAGGTCCGCACCCACCAGGGAAGGTCCGCACTCACCAGGGCAGCGCCCAGACGCCTCTCTAGTGCTGCTTCGGCGGCGTCGGTCCGCAGCTGTCGCAGCCGCCGCACGCACCGCCACCGCCAGTGGCCGGCGGCGCGATCTTCCGGCCCAGCGCCTGCAGCCAGGCCGCACGGCCCGGCTTCAGCAGCGCCAGTGCCAGCGCGCCGCGCAGCTTGCGCACGGTGCCGGGCGCCTGCTTCTTCAACACCACCCACGCACTGACCAGCACGGCCACCGCGATGATCAGGTACTGGACCAGCAGGCCGGCATCCATCAGCCGCCTCCCAGCGCCACGGTCACCTGGTAGGTGATCAGCGCCGCGACATAGGCGGCAGCAAACAGGTAGAACGCCGAGAAGCCCATCGTCTTCCACGAGTTGGTCTCGCGCTTGATGGTGGCCAGCGTCGAAATGCACATCGGCGCGTAGATGAACCACACCAGCAGGGCCAGGCCGGTAGCCAGCGACCAGCCGTCGGCCACCACCGGCGACAGTGCGGAGATCGCCGCATCATCATCGGCGGCCGACAGCGCATACACCGTCGCCAGCGAGGACACCGCTACTTCGCGCGCAGCGAGGCCCGGGATCAGCGCGATGCAGATCTGCCAGTTGAAGCCCAGCGGCGCGAAGATCGCGGTCATCGCGTGGCCGATCTGGCCGGCGTAGCTGTAGTCGATGGCCGGCATCGTCGCGTCGGCGGGCGCGCCCGGGAACGACAGCAGGAACCACAGCAGGATGGTCAGCGCCAGGA